>SHUM01000027.1 GCA_009691245.1 Acidobacteriota bacterium
CGGGATCACGGTGCAGAGCTGAGAGATGAATGTCTGAATGGAGAGATCTTCTATTCATTGAAGGAGGCTCAGGTGGTGATCGAACAGTGGCGGCAGCAGTACAACACCAGCAGGCCGCACTCGGCGCTCGGCTATAGGCCCCCGGCGCCGGGGGCCTATAGCCCTGTCAAAAACCCGGTTTCTCGGCCTCAGGTTGTGATGTAAACTCTCTCACAAGGATTGGTACAAAATCTCGGGCGGGCCAGGCCTCCGTCAAGCCGTCCGCATGTCCAAGAGGAGGTCTCAAATGGTTCACTTTAACCCTTTAATGGCCTAGTTAATCGTGAAGATATCCGTGTTGTTCGCGATCCACTCGGATCCGGATACGGTCGTGCTTCATGTTTTGCTGGATGTCTATATTTATTTGTTCATGGAATCAATGCGCTCGAATTAGTAGGCTGAGACCAGCGCTACTTCGTGACTTTAATTAGCGAACCGGCACGGTACGCGGTCCGGGTTTGGGTAGAGGCTTGCGCGGCAGCGGTTCGGGCCGGTTGGCCGTGTGATAGACGAATGACGCGATAATCGCCGCGGCCTGCATCAGGTCGGCGGGCACGATGCGGTCGTAGACGTCCATGTTGGAGTGATGCGTGCGCGAGTTGTACTCGACCTGATCCTGAATAAACTGGAAACCGGGTATGCCCACTGCGTCGAATGACAGGTGATCGGTGCCGCCCGTGTTGCGAATCGAGAGCGTGGTCGCGCCCAGATCGCGGAACGGCGACAGCCACGCATCAAAAGTGGGCCGCACCATGTCGTTGCCCTGCAGATAGACGCCGCGTATCTTCCCCGTGCCGTTGTCGAGATTGTAGTAGGCGGAGACCTTGCCATGCTCGGGAAGCAGCTTCATCGTCTCCGTATCGGCATAGTGATTCTTCACGTAGCCCTCAGAGCCAAACAAACCTTGTTCCTCGCCGCTCCAAAGAACTAACCGGACGGTGCGGTCCATCTTGAGGTCCAACGTCTTCAGGATGCGCATCGCCTCCATCATCACCGCGCAGCCGGCGGCGTTGTCGGTGGCACCGGTGCCGAAGTCCCATGAATCGAGATGCCCGCCGATGATGACCACTTCATCGCGCTTGGCGCCGCCGGGCAGTTCGGCGACCACGTTCGCCGCTTCCACCGGGTTCTCGTAAAACTGCGCCTGGACTTCGACCTCGATCTTCACTGGCTGCTTTTTCTCGACGAGGCGCATGAGGCGGTTGTAGTGCTCCGGCGTCAACGCGATCGACGGCGGCGGGAGCGGGAAGCCGCTCTGGTAGGCCGAGCCGGCCGTGGGAGGAAATATTGTTCCACCATCACCCGCGCTGGCCGGATAGATCAGCAGCCGCACGCCCTCATTTTTCAGAAACGTGTAGAGCTTCCTGTACATGACTTCGCGCTTCACGCGCGTTTGCTCGAAGACCCATGCCGGCGCGTAGGCATTGAATCGGCGGCGCTCCTCGGGATCGGAGGGCGGATGGGGATCGTCCATATTAATGTCGATTGGCTCGACCGGCTCGGGAGCCTCGGCGCGCTCGCGCAACTGGTCCGCCGAGTAACGAGTCGATGCGGCCTTGTCTTGAGGCTCCAGTTTTTTCAATGGACGGTACAGCAACATTTGATCGCGCAATTTGCCCTTGTACTTGGCCATGAATTTATCGATCGCGGCTTGGTATTCGTCCACATCCTGGCTGGGTTCCAGTGTGGCGATGATGGGCGTCCCGGTGAGCACGCCATTGGTGCCAGGCGTCCACGAGAGCGGCACGGCGATCAGCGGCGCATAACCCGGCTCGATCAAATGTGCTGAGACGCGGCTCGACGACCAGCCGCGCCCGAATTTTCCCCAAGGTTCCAGCGCGGCGTTCGCCAGTCCCATTTCCTTCGAACGTTTCACCACCCAATCCGCCGCTTTGTGGAAGCCGGGGGAGTTGGTCAGCCGCGGACCATGCACGTCGGTCAGATAGAATAGATGATCCATCACCTGCGAGCGAGTGAGCGCCTCCTCGCGGATGCGATGCACCACCTGAAGGTCACTGCTGTCGGCGGCATCGAGACACGCGGCCGGCGTCAGTAGTGTGAGCAGGAGCGCAAGATGGAAAACAGGGTTGCGTGGACTTCCTGACCAGCGCTGGCGCGACAGGCAATGGATATTTATGTTTGACACGGGACCTCCGTGAATGTTGAATAATCCTGAGCGATTATAGTGTACCTGCAGGACTTACGAAACAGTAATTGTGCCCCCGATCCTTTCCCCAGTTCCGCTTAATGGTAGAATCCCCTTTGCTTCATATTCGTCCCTCATCCGGGCTATGACATGAATCCACTTTTGAAAAACATTCTCCTCACCATACCGGCGGTTCGCCGCAGACGGACGGAACGGCTACGGCTAGAGAGTCTGCTGGAGGAAACCAACGCCACGCTGGCGGACGCCATTAAGCAACACCGCAAAGAGCTTGCGGGGTTGAGTATGGAGAAAGGGTTTCGGCCGGGACATTTCTACTCGCCCTACCTCGACCCGGAAGATCCGGCCGTCATCCAGGCGATGGAGTTGGAGGCGCAGTCCTCCATGACGCTCGATCAATTGGGTATTGATGAGCGGGAAGTGTTGGGCTGGTTTGAGCGCATCGCCGAGCACTATGACGCGCCGCGCGGCAAAGACCAGCCGTTTCCCAAAGATTCCACCGCGGGCAGGCGCTACCTCTACTACGCCAACCCGGCGTTTCCCCTGGCCGACGCGCTGGCCTTGCTGGCCTTCATGACCACCACGCGACCGCGGCGCTATATTGAGGTTGGGGCGGGGCACTCCTCCTGCGCGGCGCTGGACATCAACGAACAGTATCTCGGCGGGGCCGCGGAGATGACCTTCATCGATCCCCACCCGGAGACCTTTCACCAGCTCATCGCCGATTTTCCAGAGGACCGCCAGCGTATCGTGTCATCGCCATTGCAGGATGTTCCCATCGAGCGATTCACCGCGCTCGAGTCCGGCGACATTCTCTTCATCGACTCTTCGCACGTGGCCAAGACCGGCAGTGATGTGGTCGACTACATGTTCCGCATCCTGCCCGCGCTGCGTCCCGGCGTATTCGTTCACGTTCACGATATCTTTTATCCGTTCGAGTACCCGCGGCGGTGGATCGTGGACCAGAACCGCTCGTGGAACGAAGCCTATCTGCTGCGCGCCTTCCTGCACGCCAACCCGCGCTTCCGCGTGCTGTATTTATCCGACTGGATTTTTAAATGCCGCCGGGACTTGTTCGAGACGCGCATGCCGTTGTGCCTCCTGAACGCCGGCGCCAGCCTGTGGATGCGCGCCGTATGAGCCGTTTACATTCTCATTGCGCAACCGATAAAATGATCGTTACGGTCGTCCGAATCTCATCCATCGCCAGGACTATTCAATGCCATCCGAAAAATTTCCGGCACTGTTCCGCAGTCCGCTGCGCTCGCAGCTTGAACGAGCCGGCGCAAAATTTGTTGTCGCCGCGACCGCAGACGGCGGCGTGGAATCCGCCGCCACCTTCGGCTCCGCTGAGTCGGAGTACTGGGCGCTGAAGGAGTCCTCCGGGCTGATGGACCTGTCGCATCGCGGGCGGCTCCTGGTCAGCGGCCCGGACGCGGCGCGGTTTCTTCATGGCATGACTTCCAACGAAGTGAAGAACCTCGCCGTGGGGCAGGGCAATCATGCGTTCTTTCTGAATGTGCATGGGCACATTCTTTCCGACGCACGCGTGTTCCGCTTCGCCGAGCAGAAGTTTCTGATCGACTGCGATCCACAGCGCGTGGGCATGGTGCGCGAGAGTCTGGAGAAACACATCATTGCCGATCAGGTGGAGGTCAGCGACGTGCGCTCTGCGCTCGCGTGCCTGGCGATCGAGGGTCCCACGTCGCGCGAACTATTGCGCCAGGCCATAGGATTTGAACCGCCCAACTTACAGCCGCTCGAATCGTTGATCGTGCCGGGGGACGTTCCCGAGGATGGCGCCACCGGGCCGGCGTCGTTGGGGGAATCTCTGCGAATTGCGCGCGCGCGCATCACCAGTGAGACGGGCTTCTGGCTGTGGGCTGCGCCGGAGCGCCTCGCCGCCATCTGGGAGAAGGCCGTGGCCGTGGGCCTGCCGCTGGGCGCGATTCCGGTGGGCATGGACGCGGTGGAGATTTGCCGTGTGGAGGCGGGCCTGCCGCGCTGCGGCGCCGAGATTGTCGAGAAGACGCTCGTGCAGGAGACCAGCCAACTGCGCGCCGTCAGTTCTACCAAGGGTTGCTACATCGGGCAGGAGATCGTGGAGCGCGTGCGCTCGCGCGGCAATGTGCATCGCCAGTTGATGGGCCTGCTCTTCGACGGCCCGCAGGAAGTAGCGGCGGGTTCAGAAGTCCACATTCTGGGCGACGCCGGCCGCGTCCACGCCGGAACGGCGACCAGCTTCACTTACTCCTTCGGCCTGCGCCGCACGATCGCGCTGGCCATGCTGGATATTGGGAAGGTTGGGGGCCAGGCCGGCGACCAAGCTGAAGCCGGCAAGACGGTGGAGGTTGCTGGCTTGGCCGCGGAAACCTCCGCGCTGCCATTCTTCTTCCCCACTGCACGGTACTGAAAGCAGGGGTTTGGGATTAGGGGTTAGGGATTGGGGGAGGAGCGGGATGAGATTGGAAACTATCGACTAGGCATAGCGTGTAGTTCGACTAATTCCCAAAACCTAATCCCTAACCCCCAATATTAATCGTTCGCTTGAAGCTGCCGCTTTCGCGCTCAATCTTCTTTTGCAGCATCAATATTGCGTAGATGAGCTGCTCGGGTCGCGGCGGACAGCCGGGGACATACACGTCAATGGGGATCACCTGATTGACGCCCTGCACAATTGCGTAGTTGTTGAACACGCCGCCCGAGGTCGCGCACGCGCCCATCGAGATCACCCACTTGGGCTCGGCCATCTGCTGATAGAGCAGCTTGATCACCGGCGCCATCTTCTGCGAGACGCGCCCCGCGATGATCATCAAATCAGACTGCCGTGGCGAGGGCCGGAAAACCTCCGCGCCGAAGCGCGCAATGTCAAAGCGCGAGCCGCCCATCGACATCATCTCAATGGCGCAGCAGGCCAGCCCAAACGACATGGGCCACAGCGACGACTTGCGCGCCCAGTTCAGCGCATGGTCAAGCTGCGTGGTGATGATGCCCTCGGTGGAGTGCCCGCCCGTCCCAACATCGAGAGAGGATTGCCCCGCCGGCAACGGCGATGGATAATTTTCCTGCTGCATAATTAGTTCCGCCTAATTTCATTTTTCGATGCATCTGGCTAATTGTATATCGAATGCACCTACCCATTCACAAACTGAAAAACACTCAAGAATGGCCCGCAGATAGATTTCCGGGATCACTAGTGGCTACCGATACTAGAAGACGTTCGGTCCGCCATCGATTAAGGACAAATTATTTGAATTCCGAACTTCGTCCGGGCGTAAAGAGCTGGGCCATCTGCGTGCCCACTTCGGTTACGAGGACGTGTCCAAGTTTGATGCTATGATTTGTCCTATTCAAAAACCGAGTGTTCCGGGTCTGGGTAGTCTCTGCTGTCGGGTCGAGGTACACGGAAGCAGCTTCCTCGAAGGAGACGGCGTGCTTGCGCTGATTGGTTCTGGCTTCGCCGCATCCCACTCGAAGATCACAGCATAAGTTTACCTCAGGGAATGCTTGAATCAAACATTGGGTGTTGCCCGAGGAGGAGGCGCCGAAACGTCGAGCTGTGCGGGGCTTGCGCATGGCAGTAACGTGCGGTATCTTGCTTGCCAGCGGTTAGAGAGTACAGGAGGATATCGTGAACATCATTCTACTTGCGGCTATCATTTGGGCGGGGGCATCCGTTGTTGGCGTAGCTCCTCCCGCGGGGCAAACAATCGTCAAGCTTGATCCGGTGCTGGACGCGCTGATTGCGGCGGACGCCAGGCTGGAGATTGTCTCCAAGGATTTTGCGGAGGGCGACAGTCCCGCCACGGAAGGGCCGGTGTGGATCAAACAGGCGTCCTCGCCCGATGGCGGCTACTTTGTCTTCACCGATTCGCGGCGCACGCAGTTGACGCGCTGGTCGCCTGGCGCGGGGCTGGTGCAGGCGCATGATCTGAAGAAAATGCTCGGCGCGCTCGACCCAGAGCGGTCCCCCTCGAGCGGGCTGGCGGTTGATCCGCAGGGGCGCATTGTGTTTTGCAGCTCGGCGCGGCACGCCGTGGTGCGCATCGAGAAGGACGGCAAAGCCACCATCCTTGCCGAGACGTACAACGGCAAGCAGCTCAATAATCCCAACGACGTAACCATTGCGGCCAATGGGACCATCTTCTTCACCGACAATTCGCGCGACGAGACCGGCCAGATGCCCCCCACCGTTTACCGCATCAAGGACGGCAAGCTTACGGCAGTGGTCAGCGGGCTCACCAGCCCCAACGGCATCACGCTCTCGCCCAATGGCAAGGTGCTCTACGTGAATGATATTCGCCCGCGCAAGGTCTATCGCTACGACGTCGCAGCCGACGACAGCGTGGCCAATCAGCGCCTGTTTATTGATATGAGCGCGCGCACCGAGCCTGGCTCGAACGACGGTATGCGCACCGATGAAAAGGGGAATCTCTACGACAGCGGACCCAGCGGCGTGTGGATCATCTCGCCGCAGGGCAAGCATCTGGGGACGATCACGACGCCCGACCGTGTGTCAAATTTAAGCTTCGGCGGCGCCGACGGCAAGACGCTGTTCATGACCGGACGCTCGTCGGTGATGAGCATCCGCGTCAAGACCGGCGGCGCGATGCGCTAGCCCATTTTTATAGTTGGTGTATCAGAGCCCCGACCGCCAGGGAGAGGGCACGCTTGCCGGATATCGCAGCCCGTTGAACGTGCCCCCTCCCTGGCGGTCGGGGCTCTGATTGCTAGACGCCGACAAATCTTCAGCGATTAGACTTCAGCGATTAATCCACGCCAGGGCTAGCGATGCGATGAGTTTCGTTATCGAGTCATAGCCGATCTGCTGGGCGACCAGCGCGGCGGGCAGCGGCTGTACGGCGTAGTAAATCATGTAAGTGGGAAACACCAGCAGCACGATCATAGCCAGTCCGAAGCGGACGCCCTGCGCCAGCCACGGCGCGTCCTTGCGCCCCTCCAGATAGACCCACACCATGCCCACTGCGATGAATACGTGCGCCAGGAACATGTGCAGGAAGTGTGTCTGCTGGTCTTCCAGCGTGCGATAGAGCAGCGGCAATTGCGAATATCCGTCCGCTAAGAGTGCGCCATGCACCACGAAATCCAGTCCCATGCCGAGTACGAACATGGCAACCAGCGAAATCAAGACTTTTTTGTTCATCCGTTTCCTCCCGCGACAGTAAACGCTTGCAGACTGCGCCTGATTATAGCGGAATCTTAAGGTATTGACAGCATGGAATTCGTTGAGTATCTTCAGCGAGCAGTCGTTTTTGGATGCCAATGGAGGAACAATCTATGAGTTTGCAAAAATACGCCGCCACGATGCTTGCGCTCACGTTGATGCTGGGCGCGGCTGGCGTGCGCGCGCAGGCGCAGGCAGGCGCCGCGGCGACGCTCGAAGCACGGCACATTCACATTCGCGTGATGGATGTAGAAAAAACCAAGGCGTTCTATCGTGACAAGCTCGGACTAAAAGTCACCAATGAGCGCGGCGGCGCGGTGGTGGAATTTCCTGGCCTGTGGTTCGGCAAGTGGAGCGGGACCGGCGCCATTCCCACCGGCGGGATTACCATCGGCCTGGCCGCGAAATCCGTGCAAGCGACTTACGACATGATGAAGAAGAACGGCGTGAACATCCCCAAGCCTCCCGCGCCCGCGCGCGACGAGTGGGCCTTCAGCTTTCAAGACCCGGACGGCTACGCCATCGAAGTCGAAGGGCCGAAATAACACCTGCGGTGTGGCGTGCGCAGCGCTCCCGTTGGTCGCTTCGCAGGAGCGCGTTGTCTTAATTCGAATCGCGTCCAGCCTTTTCGCTGCGCGCTCTCTGGCTGCACGGCAGAAACCTAGCAGTGATGGACCTGCGAACTAAGTGTCGGCTGGAGTCAAAGTGAATTTGGTTACTTCCGGGCGCACGCCGAAGCGCACTTGCGCCAGATGTCCGACGCCGCGATTAATGTAGAGCCGCCGATTCCCTGCCAGATCGAACTCTCCGGCCGTATAGCGGCGATTGACCACGGGAAGAATGGGTGGCGGCAGGAAGGGCGGTTTGCATTGTCCGCCGTGGGTGTGGCCGGAGAGTATCCAGCCCTGATAATTTCCCCACCCATGCATATCGACGGTATCGGGATTGTGGCTCAAGGCAATCGCCGCCGTATCGTGTCGAAGTTTTGCCAATGCGTGTCCCGGGTTGAATTGGTTGGCCCACAGGTCATCCATGCCCACGATCTGAAGTCCTTCCACATCGCGCACTTCGTTGCGCAGAATTTGGATGCCGCAGGATCCAAAAATTGCGGCGAGCCGTTCGGCGATATCCAGATACGCCCAATTCCAACCATAATCATGGTTGCCCAAAATTCCCAGCGTCGCCAGACTCCCTCGCGGAGCCTGCGCATATATTTGTTCGGCTTTCTCGAATAAGTCGCTTTGGAACGAGGTGAAGTCTCCCGTATAGACTACGATCTCCGGCTGCAAGCGATTCACTCGTTCGAACGTCTCCAGAATGTATGCGTCCGATACTAGTGGCCCGACGTGCAGGTCGCTTAATTGAACGAGTGTTTTGGATTCAAGAGAGCGGGGAAGATTGCGGATTGGCAGGGGTCTGGAAACAATCTCCAGCCAATGCGGCTCGACGAAGGCGGCATACCCGCCCAGTGCCATTCCACCCGCGGCGGCGGCCATGACTCCTTGCAAAAGGCGGCGCCGGCCGGGGCTGGGGATATCGAGAGCGCGATTGCTTTCATCCATATTCATAACCCACTCGAATCACTAGCGCGTCGGGCAGCACTCGCCCGTGGGGATGGGGCTGCCGTGGGGGCAGCGGTCCGGGTGATTCAGAAAGATGCAAATGCGCTCGGTAACTTCCGGCGACAGGATGTGCTCAAAGGTGCAGGCGTTTGCTTCGAGTTGCTGTTCGTCGTGCATCTGAAAGGTGTCGGAGAACAGGCGCTCGGCAAGACGGTGTCGGCGGATGATGTTGGCGGCCCGCGCGCGTCCTGGTTCCGACATGACTACGAGTCCACCCTCTGGCAGCGCGCCTGCTGACTGCAAATGGCCGATGGGCTGAGACTGGCCAATAGGCTGCAACAGGCCAATCTCCCGCATCATCGGCAGCGATCTTGGATTGGCGCCGCATGAGGAATGAATCTTCTCCAGAGTGGCCGGCGTATCGGTTTCCTCCAACACCCATAGCTGCTCCAGCACTTCGTCAAAGTCCCTCTCCTGCTCGATGCTGAAACGACTGCCGGTCGGGCTGTGATCCCATATTTGCTCAATGCGCCCGTGGGCCAGGTCGATGCGGCGATTGGCCGAGCGGGCGATGATGGGATCGTGGGTCACCATGATTATGGTGTGCCCTTCGCCGTGTAGCTCGCGCAGCAGGCGCATCACGATGGCCTCATTCTCAGCGTCGAGATTTCCTGTTGGTTCATCGGCGAGCAGCAAGCTCGGCTGATTGATCAGCGCGCGGGCGATGGCCACGCGCTGCTGCTCGCCGCCGGAAAGTTGACCGGGCAGGTGCGTGGCGCGAGCGTCCAGGCCAACGCGCTCCAGCATCTCCCGCGCCTCGCGTTCGTCGGAGATGGAATGAAAGTACTGCGCTAGCATCACGTTCTCTACAGCGGTCAGGTAAGGGATCAGATGAAATTGCTGGAAGATGAAGCCGACGTGTGCAGCGCGAAAAGCCGCCAATTGCTGCTTGGAGAGGCTGGCCAGCTCCGTGCCCGCTATGCGCACCAAGCCGGCCGACTGCTGATCAAGGCCACCCAGAATGTTCAGCAGCGTACTCTTGCCGGAACCCGACGGCCCCATGATGGCCACCCACTCGCCGCCCGCCACGGTGAGATCCACGTGATCCAGCGCGATAACTGGAGTCAGGGATTTGCCGTACTGCTTGCGCAGTCCGGCAATCTCAATCAACGGCGCACCCACATCTACTTGATGTTCCACCTGATTCTTCTTCATCTGGTTTCCTGCAGTCCTAAGCCTTGAGTCTAACTTAGTATCGTGTCCCGACAGTATTGCGTCGTTTCTCTCCGTGTCGGCCCGTTTCGGCCCGTGTCGTCCCGATGGTGTCATTCTGAGCCAGCGAAGAACCTGCTTTTCTCTGAATCACCCGGCTGCCAAGGTAAAGCAGGTCCTTCGCTGCGCTCAGGATGACAGCGTAGCGGGGGGAGCGGGAGGGCGAGCGAAGGAGAATACATTCTCCCCATGGCCCTACTCGCCGCGCAGAATCACGGCTGGGTCAATACGCTTCATCTGCTGCGCGGGCAGAGCGCAGGCGAGCAACGCCACGGCCACCGTGATGCCTACCACCGCCGCGAAGACATCTCCGCGCAAAGCCAGCGCCGCTTCACCAGAGGCAATATTGAAGATGCGGTTCGCCGCCATCCTCGCCAGGCCAAAGCCCACGGCATATCCGGCAATTGATGCGCCCAGGGCCAGCAGGGAAGTCTCCGCGATCAGCAGCTGCAGGATGCGGCCGTCGCTGCCGCCCAGCGCTTTCATCACGCCAATCTCCTTCGAGCGATCTAGCACCAGCCCGCTGACCGTTGTCATCACGCTTAACAGGACCAGCGCGAGGACCATGGTGGTCAAGCCGAGCATCAGGCCGCGAATCTTCATCACAACGCGGGCCTGCGCTTCGATGACGGGCCGCAGTGCGCGGACTTCAATGTCGCCAAAGCCAATGTCGCCAGCGCCAAGGCCGCCAGTGCCAAGGCCAGCAGTGCCAGGCGTCGAGGAAGTGGAGGTGGCCAGTCCGGCAAGCAGAGACGCGCGCGCCGCCTCCACCTGAGCCGTCTCGCCGGGCGCGGCTACTTCAATGACGCTGAGCTGACCGCGGTGCCCGGTTAGTTTCTGTAGGGTGTCCAGCGGCAGGAATATCTGCTTGTCCTCGCTGCCGCCCGTGGCGACGATGCCACGCAGGGGCAGCTCCAGCTCACGGCCAGCGTATGCAATCTTCACCATCTGTTCGCTGTTCGATGCAGCGTTCCAACCCTTCGGGGCAAGCTGTTCCGCGGCGCGCTCACCCATCCATACCGCTGGCTCGTCGGTTGGCTTGCCTGAAGGCTTAAATGGAGCGGGAGCTAATTGCAAATCCCAACTCGGATGTAGTTGAGCAATGCGCTCCATCTCCGTTCCCGCCAGTACCAGACTCTTTTGGTTCACGGTGCCGACCGCGTAGAGCCACGGCAGCATCGCCGCGGACGGAGTCAGTGTGCGAGCTTGGGCGAGCGTTGCTTGTGGCAGCATGGCGTGGGGTGCGTCCGCGGATTCGGTGTCCGAAGACTTCGCAGACGGAGCGATCAGCAGATTGGGGCCGAGCGTTCGGAACTCGGCAGTCATTTTGGAGGGCAGGTCGAAATAGAGACTCAAAAACGCGCTGGAGAGCGTGGCGCTCACCACCAGCGCGGACAGTACGGCTATCAGCTTGCCGGGCCTGTGCGCGATGGCCCGCAGCAGCAGGCGCGGCATCATCATCTGTGAGGCCAGCGTGGGTGCAGCGTTCGACGACCGGCCGAATTGTGCTCTGCTCGTCATTAAATCAAATCCCTACTCCCCACGCAAAACGGGTGCGGGTTGCTGGCGTACCGCGCGCAACACGGGCAGCCATGTGCCGGCCAGACTTAAGATCACCGCACCAGCCACAATGACCGGTAGCAACAGCCAATGGACGGCCACATCGGTTTCAAATACGGCGCGACCGACTGCGCTGGCCAGCAGTTGTCCGCCGCAGAAACCGAGTACGCCGCCCGCCAGCCCTTGCAGGGCCATCTCAGTCATCAGGAAGGTGGAGACCAATCCGTCTGTTGCGCCGATGGCCTTCATCAAAGCGATCTCCTGGCGGCGCTCGATAACACTAAGGCTGGCCAGGCTGGAGATGCCCATCGCCGCGGCCAGCAGGGCCAGCAGTGCGAGCAGCACCATCAGGAAAGTCATCTTGCTCAAGATGCTGCCTTGGGTCTCGGCCACTTCGCGGATCGGCCGCACCACGGAACCGGGAATCGCGCCGCCAATCTGATACATGATGGAGGAAAGATAGGGCGCGCAAAACCAACGATCGTAGTCCGCCGGCGACATGGACTCCGGATCGCGCCGCGAGAGTGGGTCCTCCGGCTTGATCAGCGCGCTGACGCGGATGGTTTCCACCTGGCCCAATCGCCCCGAGATTTTCTGGACCGCTGCCAGAGGAGCAAATATCTGATCGTCCTCCGCCGTGCCGGTGGAAAGAATGCCGGTGATGCGGAATACGGATGGCGCGAAAGCTTGTCCGTCGGCTGGTGCGAAGTCCGCTGCGATGAGATCACCGGGTTGCGTCTTCAGTTGCCGGGCTAGTCGCTCACCGAGCATGGCGGGAATCGGTTGGCCGGAGTCGGGAGGTTGAGTCGTGTCGGTGGCCCACTCTCCTTGGACAAACCAAGCCGGATTCAGCGCGCGGATTCCGGTCCGAAAAGATTCATCTTCATTCTTAATCATCGGAAAATCGAACCAGGTTCCGGTCAGAGTAGCCGATACCGCAGATTCCGACAATTTGGATGATTTGTCTGTGGCCAGAGTGGTCAATTTGGGCAATTCCGTGAAAGTGTGCAATTTGGTCGGAACCGCAAGAAACGGCGCGAATGACTTGATATTATTGCGCCAGAAAATCGACTTCAGTTTGGGCAGAGACCCTTCGGCGAGGCTGCTTTCCTCCGAGATCGGGCGGTATTCCATGCCTCCGATGGCGACGGGAAGAGAGTCGCCTGCCGAAGTGATGACGATGTTGGGGCCCAGTGCGCGAACTTCCTCACCCATGCGATCGCCGATTTCAATCGAAACGTTTAGCATGGCCGCCGACACGGCTGTGCCCAGTGCCATGGCCGCCACGGCCCACAGCGCCCGGCGGCGCGTGTGAGGCCGGCGAAAGGGTTCGCGAATAAGTCTCCAATACATCGCGTGGGTAGCTAGTAACTAGATGGATATATCAGTTACTTGACCGAGTATCTCCTGTAAAGAATCTGCTGCCAGTAGTTAGGTCACTTACATTGATTAGTAACTCATTGTCTTGGACGCGTGAGGCCAGCGGCAGGGGATTGCATCCGCCAGTGACTCCTATGGATGGCGCATAAATCTCCGCTGTGCAATTCTTGCAGAAAACGTGTGGTCCCTGCTGATAGTAGCCCTGCGATCCGCAGATCACGCAGGCATCGAAGGCTGTGCCGATGCGGTCGCCGGTCTGGATGGCGATGAAGCGCGCCGTCGTGTCCGTGCCCTGATAGAGAAAACGCTGTAGCGTGCCATCCGACACTTGCGCCAATGGTATGCGGATAACGCCATCCACAGCGGTTACAGACTGGGCAGGCGTAAGAGAAGTCTGGCTCTTGGCATAAATGAATTCGGCGGTGATGGCCATTATGAAAATCAACGAGCTGGCGCAGACCGCGCCGGCCCAGAGTTTTTCGCGGCGAGCGATGTGCAACGCAGAGCGGCGCTCGGCGGCGGGCAGGGTGGAATCATCGGTCCGGTGAGTGTTGCGCGCGCGCCAATCAAATAGAATCATCATGCTGGCCAGGGCAAGAATGAGTACAATAAAGAAGAAGTCATTACTCACTATTGGTCCGATCAGAGCCATCATTTGCCGGTTACTGGGAACCACACCGGCTTCAGATAGTTCATGCAAGCCGGAGACTACCAATTGAATGACTACGGCGATGAGTATGACGGTAGTGATCTGGAAGAAGCGGCGGATATCCAGGCGCACCGAACCACGTAGAAAGAGCACACCAAAGATCGTGGCGAGAGCCAGACCGGCGATGGCCCCGAAGAAGTCCAGCAAGTCAGAGGTGTTCAGGGTAACGGCGCTGAGGATCAGTACCGTCTCCAGGCCTTCGCGGAAGACAATGAGAAATACGAAGAAAAACACGCCCCATAGCGAGGCTGCTGGCTGGGCGGATACGGACTCCAGCCGCTGTTCGATGTGCTGCTTCAAGCCACGTGCGGTCCGGTGCATCCAATAGAGCATGGTGGCGACGAAGAAGGCGGCGGTCAGGAAGACATATCCCTCGAAGGCTTCCTGATTGATGGAGATGCCTTGCAGGATTACGGCACCCGCAATGCTCGCCGCGATCGCGGCGCCCAGTGCCCAGTAAACGGTTCTGACGGCCTGTTCGCGGCCCGTCTTGCGCAAGTAGATGATCGCGATCCCGATGATCAGGGCCGCCTCAACTCCTTCGCGCAATGTAACCACCAATGATTGAATCATGACCTTAGATGGAATCCTCTGTATGGCTAGCTTGTCTTAAAATGTTATGCCATCTCCGTTCGAGTAGGAGCTGGATCGAGTGTAAGTTGGTGCAGTTCCGCGTGGATGGGCAAGCCTGACCTCAACTTCAGAAAATCCTTATTGCAAATAGGTTGCAATAAATATTGTACCTCAAGCCTGCTGAGCGGTGCAAGCAGGTAGTCCATGCAGCGAATTCACCTCGGCAACTTCGCCGCCAACGGGCGGGATGAATGACAGTACTAATGACAGTACTCAGGATAATGGAGGACGGAGGATGCAGGACAAATGACGGGAAGGTCCCAAGCTAGGAACCGGCAGGATAGGATTCCAGTTGTCAATTCACTAACATAAGCCATCGGATTTCATTACAATGGAAAGGTTGTTTGCTAGGGATTCCGATGCAAAGGAACTCCAAAGACCATTAATGAACAAGCATCTTGAAAAAGCGGAAAAGCTTTTCCAGAAGGGCAAGATCGAGGGCGCGCTCGAAGAGTATTTACTTGCTTGGAAGGACGAGCCAGCCAACGATTCCATCGTTTACACCGTCGCAGATCTTTACCAGTCGCTGAAGCGCGGCAAGGAAGCGATGGAGTGCTTTAACTTTCTGTTTGAAAAAGCCATGGAGCGCAATGACGCGCAACGCGCCGTCGAGTTGATGCGCAAGATGCAAGTCACCGGGACGGTTGATGCGCCAAAGGTTCTGCGGCTGGCCCAAGCGATAGAGAAGTTGCGCCCGGACTTATCCGCCGAGCAGTATCGCCGCTTGATGGATACTGCGGGCGAAAAGGATCCGGAACTCAAGCTGGAATGTCTGCAAGGGTTGCTCAGAATTCAGCCGAGTTCACAGGAGATCACGCGGCGAGTGGCGGAAGCTGCTTCCAAGCTGGGCCGGCGCGAGGTGGCGCGCACGAGCTTTCAGGAATTGGCGGACCAAATGGCTGCGATCAATAAATGGCCGGAAGCCATTGCGGCTCTCGATCAGGTGGTTCGTTATGATCCAGCCGATATGGCCGCGCAGATATCCTTGGTAAAGGCCTATTTGAAGAACGACGACCCGAAAAGCGTGCTTTCTTTGTGGGAAGGCGAAGAAACTAGTACGGAAAGCATCGAGGTAGCGCGCCTTTTAGCTGAGGCATTCAGCAAGAGTGGCCACCCGGACAAAGCGGAAGCGCTTACCTGGCGCCTAGCCGAGAAAGATCCGGAAACAAGTAAAGCCCTATTTGAGATTGCACAGGGCTATTTTGAACAGGGGGACATGCAGGCATTCCAGGCGTTCGTGCAGCGGTTGGAAAAAAGTCTGGGTGAAGACTATGCCTCCAAGGAAAAACTCTTTCTGTTCGAAAAACTTGCCAGTCTGCCACACACCAGCGTGCCCATATTCGAATCGATCATCCGCATCATGGATCGGATGAACATGGACGCCACGCTTGCCGCGGCGCTTAGTAAACTGATCGGCCTCTATTTTGCCGAAGGCAATTTTAATGGCGCGGCCGATAAGCTCGAAACGCTGGTGGCGATTGATCCCTACAACCCGGAAGCGTCCAGACTTCTGGAGAAATTACGCGGGCAAATTGAAGATAGAAAGTTTCAGGCCCTTTCGATACGCCTTGGTTTTGCCCCTGCGGAGTCTGGATCGAATCCTTCGTTTCACGTGGATGAACGCACGACTCCAGCCCTTTCTGATTCTCTTGCGGCAGAGTCTGGAATGCAGCCCCCTAGCGACCGGCGGGCACAGGAAGCATCCCCCAGTTCACTCAAGGATCTGATGCTGCAGGCCGAAATTTTTTTGCAGTACGGGATGTCTGACAAAGCTCGTGAGCGGCTGGAGCGAATCGCCAGGACATTCCCGGGGGAAGCGGAGCGGAGCGATGAGTTGCGAGCGTTATTTCAAAGGGGTGGAATTCTCAACATTCCAAGTCCAACGGCCGCGCCGCCAGTGACGACGTCGGCGGACACTCCCGCTGAAACCAGAGATATCCGCGCGGACTTGAAGAAGATATCCGAGATCAGCCGCAATCTATCGCGACAAGGCACCATAAAGGCAGTAATTTCAACGGCGGTGAATGACCTCGGAAGATTTCTTCAGGTCAGCCGTTGCGTGGTTGGACTGGCAGCACCCAATCGCCCACCCAGCATGGTCATGGAGTATATCTCGCCGGGCATCAAGCATGGTCATGGAGTATATCTCGCCGGGCATCAAGTCCTCCGATGGTGCTAGCTTAGGTCGCCTGGTGATGGGCATTCAGCAAACGATCGCGGGAAAGAATTTTCCAATGGTTGCTGAAAACGCATCTGAATCTCCCATGCTGGTGGGACTTCAGGAGGCACTGAAGCTGCTGGGTGTGGAATCGCTTGTGGCTGTTGCCTTGCGCGATGGCGAACAGGATATCGGCATCCTTGTCGTTCAAGAGTGCGGGAAGCGCAGGACATTTCGCGGTAACGATCTGGCGGCGCTGGAAGCGATCTCCGAACAGATTGTCATGGCGGTAGCCAATGTTCGTTTGCGCAATTTGATGAAGGCGCTGGCGGTAACCGATGAGCGCTCCGGCCTGTTGGCCCGTGATTCGTATCTGACTTGTTTGGCCTCGGAGGCCGAACGAATGCGAACACAGAAGTCGCCGTTGACTGTGGGTCTATTGCAATTTGTTGCCGTAGCGCAAGCAAATGGCGGAAAAAAATCCGAGGGCAGCCGAAAAGCGGAAGACCCAACTCTCGATGATTTCATTCAGCGCTTCTCCTGCAACGTCATGCAGCAACTGCGTCAGAATGATATCGCATTGAAGTACTCCTCGCGAGTGCTCGCGCTGGTGCTTCCCGGCGCCACCACCAAGGACTCCGCTCCGGTGATGGAGAAGATGCGGCGGCTGGCCATTAACACCGCGTCGGGAACGGGTACGGCGCCGCCGGAGATCATTGCGGGCTTCGCGGAAGCCATCCGCGAGGGGACCATGGATAATGTGGACCGGGTTACGGAGTTGATCAATCGCCTGGAGTGGGCTCTTGATGATGCAGTGAAGGAAGGCGGCTCCAATGTGAAAATCGTGAGTCCGCCGCTAACCCCCTAACCCAGGCGAATACTGAAATCAGCTAAGGATCTGTGAAATTAAAGGCAGCAGAACGGACAAGGGTATGAAGCAACGAGAACTGCAGGGCGAATTGAGCGCCGCCGGATTGCGGCTGGCCGTGCTGGTTGGCCGCTTCAATTCATTTGTAACGGAACGGCTCCTGAGTGGCGCATTGGATGCGTTGACGCGTGCTGGCGCTAGCGACGTGGACGTCGTTCGCGTGCCGGGTGCAATGGAAATCCCCGTGGCCGCGCGCCATCTGGCGGAAACGGGAAATTATGACGCCATCGTTTGTCTGGGCGCGGTGATTCGGGGAGACACTCCGCACTTCGATTATGTTTGCGCGGAGTCGGCGCGCGGGGTCACGCAGGTGATGCTGGAGACCGGCATTCCGCTGGCCTACGGCATCCTCACCGTGGACAGCTTGGAGCAGGCTGTGGACCGGGCCGGGTTGAAGTCCGGGAACAAAGGCTTTGACGCGGCTATGACCGCCATTGAAATGGGCAATCTGGTGAAGAAGATTTATGGCAGTACAGAGCAGGAAATTGAAAAGCCAACAGCCCCGGCAGTAAGGACTCGCGCGAAAGGCCGGACGCGCAAGTAGACACCCGAGAGAATTGATCGAAACTTTTTTCGCCCACCACGGTCGGTCCGTCGAATTGCCAAACTTAAATGCCTTCTAGAAGAAAAGCTCGAGAGTGTGCCCTGCAGCTATTATTTCAGTGGGATCTCGCTCGCGATCTGCCTGAGCGAATCCAGGAAATCTATTGGACCAACACGAGGCGGTCCGATGATGTGGCGCTGCAGGCAATTTCAAATCGCCTGTTTTACGGTGCCGTCGAGAGTATCAAGGAACTGGATGAGGCGATTCGCACGCATGCCGAGAACTGGCGACTGGAACGCATGCCCGCCGTAGATCGGAATCTGCTTCGGCTGGCGATTTACGAGTTGACCGTGGGAATGGAAAATGAGCGGACGCCACCGGCGGTAGTCATTAATGAGGCGTTGGAGATCGCCCGCCGCTACAGCGGCGAGGCATCGATCCCCTTCATCAACGGCGTACTAGACGGTATGCGCAAGAGTCTGGGATCTGCCGAGGCCAAGCAACCCTTGGGAGCCGCTGAGGAGCAATCCTAAGCAGGCTGGTCCTGTTTTTTTGCTAGGGCAAGCAGAGCAGGCAGGTCGTGGATGCTCTCGGCATGGAGCAGTCGCGGATGCGGATTGAGTGTTTGATGCTCCAATTCCCAGGTGTGCGGGTGGGGAACAAAGATGGCCCAGAGCCCCGCCGCCATGGCCGGAATCACATCTGACCGCGGACTATTGCCAATCATCACCGTGTCGTCGGCAGTAAGATCATGCGCGCGGATCAGGTCATGATAGGCTGCCGTATTCTTTTCTCCGGTAATGACCACGCGATCAAAGTAACGGTGCAATCCGGAGCGACGGACCTTCCCGGACTGTTCTTCAAAATCCCCTTTGGAAAATACCAGAAGGCGATACTGTTCATGCAACGACTCCAGTATTTCAACGACACCGGGCCTTAGGTCCATCGGGTGTTGGATCAGCTTCACGCCAATCCCCTCGATGCGCCGCAGATACACCGCCGCATCCTTACCCTTATATAGCCGACAGCAAGTCTCCTTCAGCGCATAGACGAAGTTGCGCGTGCCATAACCGCCCGTCGGAATACACTCCAGCTCGACGGCGGTGAGTAGCGCGCGCACCCGCAACACATCTGGAGCGAATGGCGACACCAGCACGAGGAACTCCTCAATGGCCTGCTGAAAATAGATATTGTTTTCCCAAAGCGTGTCGTCGGCGTCGAAGATAAGGCAGCGGGGCATATCTTTTCAAGACTAACGTAATTAAAAAGACTGGGGCAGGGAATTCGCCAGGTATTGTTGCCGCGACCGACGAGGGAGTAGTTGCATTTCACGACTATTGTCGACCGTTAAACGTGTCCGCTCCCTCTCGGTCGCGGCTCTGTTTATCGCTAGAGTACCGCCAGTCCAGCGGAGATGAGATTTCCATCCAGATCAAACTGAGCACGAAAAGTGAAGGGCGAATCACGCCGATTCGCGGGGCGAATGAATTGCAGATCGCGATACTCCACAACTTGCTTACCATCCCGCTCCTGGGATGTAACCCACGGAAACCGGGCAAACCAAAGGTAGGTTTGCAGCGCCGGAAGCGCGTGTAGCTTTTGCTCGTTGGGAATGGGATAGGTGTTAGCGAAATGTTCCGCCGAAGCATTGCCGCGATCAGTCAAGTCGATGGCGAAGCGCGTAACGCCTGTGTCGGTTTGCACCAGGCCGCTCCATTTCAGCAACGACGGAGGAGCGGGCAGCGCCGCGATGCGCAGGGCCGTCAATTGATTGCGAGCCACCAACTGTGCGACTCGGTCGAGCGCAACCTTATGTGCGAATCCGCAGGCCGCCAGATATAGAATCATCAAACCCAACCCTGCCTGACAGTATCGCGACTGAGGCCACGCTTTTGCCCGCGTGAAGCGCGGCAGAGCGAAGGCGGTGGCGAAGATGGCAATGCTGACGGCGATGGCGCCGAGCGATAAGGGAACTCCTACTGCATTCACCAGAAACCACGCGGCGATGGCGCCACAGCTGAGTGCCAGCCACATCATCCAGGCTCGCTGCCAGCTTCGACGGTAACCTGTCCGGCGCGCGCCGTGCTCAGGCTGCGACCAGGCCGACGCTACCAATTGCGGGATCAGAACGATGGCGCCCAGTGTGAGATCAATAATAAAAACCATGTCGAAGGTATAGCGCGCCATGCTCACCGGCTGGAGGATCATGGTGCCATATGCGGTGATCAAATCGAATAGGATGTGCAGTGCTAAACCGGTCCCGTAGGCTAATGCCAGAAGTTTCCAACGTGATTTCGCGTCTGATACCGGAGAAGTGAGACGGACGGTGGCCAGTGCCAGAAGCAGAGCGAACGCAGGCAGCGCGATAATTGAATGGGTGATGCCGCGGTGAAACTCCAGTTGAAAAAGTTCATCCGCGGTCAGCCAGCCGCCGATCATGTCAAGATCAGGAGCCACGGAACCGATGATTACGGATCGGCGTACCAGCCGGTTATCTGGCTGGTCGCAGAAGGCTTTTCCAAGCAGCGCTCCGGCCACGCCGTGTGTAATGGTATCCACAGAAAATTATAAGGTCAAATGGGAATGGATGCGAACAGCCCGCTCCGCCTGGAAGCGGGCCTGCTCAAGAAAGCGTGATTTACCGGAAGCGGTAAGTGATGCGGCCACGGGTCAGATCGTAGGGCGAAAGCTCCAGCGTAACGCGGTCGCCAGGAAGGATGCGGATGCGATTCTTGCGCAGCCGTCCAGACAGATGCGCCCGCACGAGCTGCTTTTGCTGCTCCAGCTCTACGTCGAACACCCCGCCGGGAAACTTTTCCACTACGGTGCCGCCGACTTCTATGCCTTCCTCTTTCAAATCCTCTGTCGGCTTCTTATCTTTCTTATATTTTCCTTTGGCCATAGACTCCCTGATCCCAATCCAATCGCACAGCGCTTAGTTTGTCGCCCGCAGCCACTTCTACTCTCAACCGCCAAGCGCCCTCAAACGATAAGACACTGGTGGATGCGGAAAGCGCTGTCCGACGCAAGCCCTATCCTATCACTGTGTCTGCATGGAGTCGAGATACGCGGAGCATTCTTCCGCGCCTCCAGTTGCGTGCAGGAAAAATAATCTTGCCCGAAACTTGACGCGATGGCACTAATTTCAGCAGAATCAGTTGATATGGCTCGCATTGAACGACAGGTTAATCCCACCGCGGAACAGATAAAGGCTGCGCAGTCGCAGCATCGCATGGTATTCGATGCGCCGCAGATACCGCCATTTGACCAGGGCAATCTCTCGTTTCTGATGGATCATCTGGAGAAGATGGCCAGTTTGGAGAATCGGCGTTTGAAGGCCAAGGCAGCCGGCGAAACCGAGCGCGTTGCCGACCTCGCTGCCAGTCAGAAGAAGCTGGCGACAAGCGATGGTGCAGGGCAATTGAAGAAGTTTGAAGTCACGCGCTGGAGCCGCATCGTTGCAGGAGCGCTGACGCAGGGCGTGGTGCTGAGTCTGGTCATGTCACTGCTGATGCTGGCCTTCACGCAACGCTGGACCTGGTCGCCGCTTTCATTTGTGGTGATGCCGATCATGTGGATCATCCTGATGTGGAATCTGGCGCCGCCCGTCTTCGGAGGGGCGCCATCGCCCAAACGCGCCCGCAAGCTGGCCAAGGCGCTCGGCAAGCGCATGCAGACGGCTGGCGTATATTCGCTCGTCGCGCGACCTTGGATGACGGCGCTGGTTTTATGGCGGATACCGAAGCAGATGCTGGCAGTCTATCGGGCAAACAAATCCGCAGGCAAAGCAGCCAGAAAATAGTTTTGCGGTATATCTAGCGAAACTTTCCACCTACGAACACTTCATAATGTCACGAATTGGGCATTACTCCATTAGAGAAGTGGACATGGAAACTCCCAATCAATTGAGCTAAACTTACGGTCTAAGGTGCTTATAGGCGAGTGTAGGCCTGTGGCAACCGCTGGAACATTGAATTGGAGGAACCCTTTTTGGCCACACCGCCGCCCCCCGCACCGAGGCCCGCACCGCCAGCCGCGCCGGCTGCGGGACCAATGATCCTGCCGACTCATATGATCATGGGTCAAATGCTGCGTGTCTCGCCGCGCATCAGTGACTTGATTTTCTCACCCGGCCGGCCGCCCCAAGTGGAGTTGGACAACAAGCTCACCGCGGTCAAGATCGATGGTCTTCCTTTTCTGCGGCCTGAGGACACCGTGCGTATCGCCACGGACTTGATCGGCACCAACAAGTCTGCCTTTGAGAAGTTACGCACCGAGGGATCGTGCGACATCTCCTACAGCCTGGCCAAGTCGGCTCGCTTTCGCGTAAACATTTTTACGCAGCGCGGCTCGTGCGCCATTGTCATGCGCGTGATTCCCTCGGAGGTCCCCAACTTCGAGACGTTTAATCTTCCACCCACGCTACGCAACATTTGTAATTTGAAAAATGGCATTGTGCTGGTTACCGGACCCACCGGATCGGGAAAGTCCTCCACGCTTGCGGCAATTATCGATAAGATAAACAACGAGCAAGCCATCCACATTGTCACCATCGAGGATCCCATCGAGTTTCTCCACTCGCACAAGCTATCCACCATCCACCAGCGTGAGCTGCACTCGGATACGCCCAGTTTCGCTCTGGCCATGCGCGCCGCCCTGCGTCAGGCGCCCAAGATCATCATGGTGGGCGAGATGCGTGACCGCGAGACCGTGGAAATCGCGCTGGAGGCCTCCGAGACAGGCCACCTGGTTTTCTCGACGCTGCACACCACCGATGCCTCCAAGACGATCGAGCGCATCATCGGCGTGTTTCCGCTGACTGATCAGCATGTTATCCGCACACGTTTCTCGAAGATGTTTCGCTACATCGTCTCGCAGCGCCTGATGCCCAGGAAAGGCGGGGGACGCGTAGCTGCAATGGAAGTTCTGATCTCCACCATGCGCACTCGTGAATACGTGGAAAAAGGCGAGCAGGAAGGCAAGACGCTGGTGGACGCCATGGAAGATGGCACACTGGAAGGCATGCAGCACTATGACATGGTCATCGAACAGCAGATTCGCGATGGCATTATTGATATGGAGACGGGCCTGTCCTATGCCACCAACGCCGGAAATATGCGCCTGAATCTTTCCGACTTGCTCGATGATACCCAACGCGATCTAGCCAAAGCCGAGGCGGACGCCGAAGCGAGACTAAAGTCAGGCAAATCCGGCAAACAGGGTCGCGAAACTGAGTTGGAGATTGAGCGGCTCTAGGGTGGCCAGATTACACCGTGTCCGGTTTCGGACAACTATCCGTCCATTAAATACATCCGATCTGTAGACGCAGCGTTCGTTGCAGGAGGCAGTTTGCGAATTCCGTGCTGGTCCGCCATCACACATTTATTCGCAACAGGAGTTCTTGGTGGCGCCCTGCTGACTCAGGTTGGCGCCACCCAGGTGCCTTCCGCAGGAGCTGCCAGCGAGACTATTGTGGATGAGGTCAATGTCATCCGCGTCGATGTGTCGGTGGTCAACGTGTTGTGTACCGTCCGGGATCGCAAGGGCGGACTGGTGGACACCTTGGACAAAGCGGCCTTCGAGATTCGCGAGGACGGCAAGCCACAGCAGATCGTTTACTTTTCCCGCGAGAATAACATTCCCCTCACCGTGGGGCTGCTCTTTGATTCCAGCGTCAGCCAGGAGCGTCTGATTCCCGCCGAGCGTGAGGCCTCGGAGCTATTCTTCAACACTTTCCTTCAACCGCACGATGCGGCGTTTCTCATCGGGTTCGATGCCTCTGTTGAACTGCTTCAGGATGTATCCAGCAGCAAGGACGATCTGCGCGATGGTCTTGGGCACATTCGCGTGCATGGCGGGTCCCCTGCCGGCCTCGGACCGTTTCCTAGCATCAGTATCGGCGGAACGCACCTGTTCGACGCAGTTTTTCTGGCGGCTGAAGATGTGATCGCGCGCGAGGCCGGTCGTAAGGCGCTGATCCTGATAACGGACGGCCAGGATCAGGGCAGTAAAGTATCGCTCGACCGCGCCCTCCGGGCCGCGCATGAAGCCGATGCGATCATCTATGGAATTTTATTTGTGGATCAGTCGTTCTACGGTTCGCGCGGCATGGGTGCAGGTTACAGCGGCGATAGCACTCTCCGCAAAATGGCGGAGCAGACCGGTGGCAGAGTGTTCCGCGCGGATAATGATACCGAACTCAACCGAGCATTTAATGAAATTTCCCAGGAGCTGAGGACGCTGTACAGCATCGGCTATTCGCCCACCAACTCCGCCCAGGATGGCAGTTTCCGCAAAATCGATGTCCGCACGAAGACCGGCGGCATGAAGGTCCAGGCCCGCAAAGGCTACTACGCGCTTGATGGAAGCGAGCTGCGCTAGGGTATCCGGCTCTGTAAAAGTCAGCGCTCCACAGCCAAGGCAAAAGCATTGCCCCCGCCCAGGCACAGTGCAGCGATGCCGCGCCGAGCCTGCCGCCGCTCCATCTCGTAAAGCAGAGTGGTCAGAATACGTGCGCCGCTGGCTCCAATCGGGTGGCCTAGCGCGACAGCTCCACCATTGACGTTCACTCGTTCCGGGTCCAGATCGAGTTCACGAATGAGTGCCACCGACTGCACGGAGAAGGCCTCGTTTAGTTCGTATAGATCCACTTCATTCCGCATCCAGCCGGTCTTCCTGAGAATTTTTTCGATAGCCACAACCGGGGCCATCATCACCATCATCGGTTCGATACCGCTGGCAGCCTGCGCTACCACGCGCGCCAATGGGCGTAATCCATGTTTCTCCGCCAAGGACTGCGAGGTCACCACCAGCGCCGCCGCACCATCGTTCATGCCGGAAGCATTGGCGGCCGTAACGGTGCCGTCTCTTTGGAAGACAGGCTGCAAGGCGCGCATGGCCTCCAGACTCACATCCGCGCGCGGGGATTCATCGCGATCCACTGTCTTGGGCACTCCTTTCTTGGATGGGAGCGGTACGGAAAGAATCTCCGCGTGGAAGCGTCCGGCATCAATCGCGGCCATTGCTTTGCGATGACTGTGGAACGCGTACTGATCCTGCTGCTCGCGCGTAATGCCGTACTTCTCCGCGACGGCCTCTCCGGTGCAGCCCATGTGACAGTTGTGAAAAGCATCGGTTAGCCCGTCGAAGACCACTGAGTCGATCATTTCGCCGTGGCCGAGCCGGTAGCCGTCGCGCATCTTGCGCAGCAGAAGAGGCGCGTTGGACATGGACTCCATGCCGCCGGCGACGATCATCTCACTGTCGCCGCATTGGATCGCCTGCGCGGCCAGCCCAACGGCCTTCAAACTCGACCCGCAGACTTTATTGATGGTCATCGCCGCCGCTTTGTCCGGGATGCCGCCGTGCCGCGCCGTCTGCCGCGCCGGATTCTGTCCCAGCCCAGCCGAGATCACATTGCCCATGATCACTTCCTCGATCAGCTCCGGGGGCACACCCGCGCGCGTTACAGCCTCGCGCACCACCAGCGCGCCCAGCTCCGTGGCGGACAGCTCAGCCAAAGCGCCAAGAAATTTTCCCACCGGCGTGCGCACGGCGCTCAATATTACCGGTTGATCATTCATGATGGGAACCTCTTCAGAGCAGTCTTCGCCGTCCATATTAACATTTCAGATGACGGCTGCGGGTCACAGCAGAATTTTTAACTCGAGTGGCTGGAGTGAAGCTTGGGGACATGGTAATATGGTTGGCAGGTAGAGTAGTTACAACCAATGTGGGCGGCTAGCTCAGCTGGGAGAGCGCTGCGTTCGCAATGCAGAGGCCGCCGGTTCGATCCCGGCGCCGTCCACCATATTCTTCAATAACTTCCGGGATAACCGTTTCCGTGAAAACTCCATTTGTGTCGTGCTTTGTGTCATAACCTACTGGCTCATCCTTGGGTTGGGCCGCTGGCGTGCGGTTCAGGGAGTCCAGGGCGCGGCGCTTCGCGTCCAGCCGAACGTGCGAATAATGCTCCAGCATCTTCCGGGAGACGTGGCCAGCGATGGACATGATTACAGTCTCCGGGGTCTCCGATTCAGCAAGCTCGGTGATCGAATGATGGCGCAGATCGTGGAAGCGAAAGCCGGGAATACCGGCTAGCTTGGTGATCCGCCTCCAGGCCGAGCGCCAGCCATGTGCTGGCTTTGTCGGATCAACGTGTCCCGTCTCGCAGGCTGGAAAGGCGAAGTGATCCGGCTCTGTTGAGCCAAGTTGTTTACCGCGCTCGCGCAACTCCATCATTGCCTGCCACGCCTCGTGGTTGAGCGGTATGACGCGCTCGCCCGCCTCCGTCTTGCTATGGCGGATCGTGAGCGTCTTCTCGAAGAAGTTAATATCCCGCCACTGAAGGCCCTTAATCTCGCAACCGCGCATGGTGGTATTCAATGCCAGAGTCATCGCCAGCCGCGCGCCCTGCCAGCCTTCCTGGGACGCAGCGGACTTCTGTAGCTTGATCTTTTCCCCGTGGCTTAGAGAACGAGAACTCCAGCGATGCAAGCCGGACTCGTCACAAAGCGACTAACCTTCCGCGATGTATTCATGTCCGTATCGCTTTTCTTGCGCTTAACGCTGATCATTTTCCATGTCATCTGGGAGAGGGAATCTTACCCAGGGGAAATTCCGCCGATTTCTATTGCAGCCTAACAACACTGGATGGCGGAAGCACCCGGTCGGTGATGATCGCCAATTCGCGCGGCGCTGCGTTGCCCGTCTCGGCGGCGGTCATCACCTCACATCGGTAAAAATCCGCTTGGATTTCTTGAAAATATTCGCCCGCCGGATTCGCGGAATTCGCGGCGGTGACCAAATCATCTACTTCTCAGGTTTTTTCCACTCCCGCGGAACTTGCGGTTTCCGCGGTCAAGCGTATTACCAGGTGCTGGCTCCGACGGGTTGCGCGCCGATTTCCTGGGCCAGCGCGGAAACCAGATGCACCGTTTTTCCGCCCACCACGGTCATCAGAACTTTGGTATTGGGAATGTCGTTCTCGGGGATCGCGAGGAAGTCGCGGTCGAGCACAATGAAGTCCGCGTACTTTCCCGCCTCCAGCGTTCCCAGGACTTTCTCCCTCAGCAGATAGTAGCCGCCCCAGCGGGTCAGCGCCTTCAACTGCGTAACCCGATCGGTTCGCTCCGCCGGGCCATAAACTTTCTGGTCCTTGTCATTGAAGCGGGTCATGCCTCGATTGATGAAGAAGAAGACCTTCTCCGGAATCCAGCGGTCAATCTCAAAGGTGTGCATCACCCCGGCATCGTTCACGCTTTTTCTGGGGACGGTCCAATTGGCGTACTCCACTCCGTAATTGCGCACGCGGAAGGTCATGTCGTAATCGGTGCGATCCTCCCACAGCACGGTGTTGATCATGCTGGTCATCATGCCCAGATTCTTGAGGACCGGAATCTGGTCCGGGCGCGGCGCGCCGGAGGAGTGGTCGAAGGCGTGGCGCTTGGCGCGGATGTCGTCCAGCGACATGCCGGCCTCCTTGCTGGCCTTCACGATCGAGTCCATGAAGTAGTCAATGTCCTTGTCGCCGCCCGTGTGCATGGTGGCGATGCGTCCGCCGGCGCGAATGATGCGGTCCAGCGTTTCGCGATCCTTGCTGCCGGGCGTGAAGCTGCAGGTCTCCTTGGCCTTCACCTCCGGCTTGGCGTTGATGGTGGTGCATCCGCCGCCGGCGCCCGACCAGATGCCCACGTTCCAGAAGTAATCGCTGCCGCTGCCGAGCAGGCCCGCGACGTAACTCAGCGTATCCACGCTCATGTCAGTTCCGGTGTAGGCCCAGCCCATGCGCGCCGGCAACTCATTTCTGCGATCCAGATATGCCAGCGCCTGAAAATTGCCGTAGGCATAGGTGGAGGATCCAAAGGTGGTGATGCCGTTGGAGGCCCAATACTCAAGGGTGGCCTTCAGCAGCGCCGCCATCTGCGGCGTGCGGCCCTTGAAGAGCACGTCCGGCTCAAATTCACGACCGCTGCGCTCAGTCGTCTCGGGATGAACTTTGCGCGCCTCCTCGAGTCCTTTGGTGTTCAGCAGCACCTGCTCGCCGATGGGCCAGGAGTTGCGCACTCGCGCCGGATTATTCGGAACCAGTTGGTCCAGCTTGGCGCGCGTTACCAGCTTGGGAAACGTGGCGTAGAGTTCATTGGCATATTCAAAGTCCGGCCCCCAGGTGAAACTGAGCCACACCCATTGACCCGGCTTGGCCTTAGCCGCGAGATCCTTCAGCGCGGTTTCCCACTGCGCGATCTGCTGCGCGGCGGTGCCGGTCAGGTAGCGAAATACGATGAAGTCGTTCTGCTCGGGGATGGCGCGCTTCATCGACACCTGATCAATCAGCGCCCAATCGGTGGGATGCTCGTGCGTCATGATGAATCCCGGCAGCACGGTGCGCCCCTTCAGATCCACCTGCCTGGTTTGCGGGCCGGCCAGCGCGCGCACGTCGGCGCTTGTTCCGGTCGAGAGTATCTTGCCGTCACGGATCGCCATGGCCTGCACGATGCTGCCGACATTCGCGGTGAACGTCGGATCGTCCATGGTTACGATCTTGCCGTTATGCACGATCAAGTCGGGATAGCCAAGCTTGGCGGCGATTCCGCGCTCCTGGGCCGATGCACACACGCTGCCGAGGAGCATCCCCAGCACCAAGACAACGATTCGCATAACTCCTCCTTCAATTCACCAAACCGGCCATTGCACCAAGCCGCCATTGCCGACCAGCCAGCTCATTTTTACTTTTGGTATAGCCCGATCCGAGCCGCGCCAGTCATGGCGCGTCCACGATGTACGAAAATACGATGTACGAAAATCTGAATGCTCCTAAACGCGAAACATTGGTAGCGTGCCCGATTCTGGTGGACGCGCCATGACTGGCGCGGCTCGGATACGCCAATGCAGGATTGCTCTACACCGTCATGAAGTTCTTCATCCAGTGCTCGGCGATGTCCTGGTAGCGCGCCACCCAAACATCCTGATGCTTGCGCACATGCTCGAAGAAGCGATCATGCACGCCGATGCGATCGGGAATTGCCGAGCGCATGGGATGGATGCCGTAAGTCAGCGCCTGCGGATATTCCTCGCGGCCCAGCTTGTAATAAGAATCGAAGAAGTCCTTCACAAACTCATAGGCATCGTTGCCGCTGCGGAAGCCCTTCAGGCTGGTAACTTCCGGGAAAATCGCGAAGTCGTTGCTGGTCATGGTACGGTGCGGGATGACCACGATCTTCTTGCCATTCTTCGTCTTGATTCCATAAGGCAGGTCGTCGCCTTTCAGATCGCCGAACCAGAGATAGCCGGCATCGGCGAGCAGGTCCGGCGTGCGGTCGGTACACTTCGCGCCGGGGCTGATCCATCCCACTGGCTTCTTGCCAATCACTTTCTCCACCAACTGCGAGGCGCGCTGAATGTCCATGCGCTCGGCTTCCGCGTTGAGATGCGGAGGCGGCACGCCCTGATCGAAGCTGCGCCCGACGATCTCGTGGCCCTTGCTGTAGAGTTCGCGGAACAGGTCCGGGTATTTATCCACCATGCCTGAGCTGGGGAAGATGGACGCCTTGATGCCGTGCTTGTCAAGCAGCTTGGCGGCGCGCCACACGCCCACGGTGAAAGTGTACTGATCCTGCTCGGACTCGAGCGAGAGATCGCGCTTGTACACGGCCTGCGGATCGGCCAGCGGACGGTTGGCGCTCCACTCCGCGGTCAGATAAACATGCAGGCACAGCGGCCCGCCGTTGGGCCAGTGGATGCGTCCGGGCCGGTCGCGATACGGAATGCGAATCTCCTCGAACGGCCAGCTCGGCCACGGCCCGGCAGCGCCGCCCTCCAGCTTAGTCTGTGCCGGCGCCTTGCGAATGGCCGCCAGCGCCGCTCCGGCAAAGGCGAAGGCCTTGAATATGTCTCTACGTTGCATAGCTCACTCTCTCCTCTGTTTCCCTTCGCTTAAAAGCTGAACTTCAGGGCAAACTGCACTTCTCGGCTGGTGGTGGTTGTTCTGGTAATTACTCCCGCATTTTCCTGCCGCGCGCCGGTGGCGGTGAAGAGATTGCCGCCCGGCAATGCGAAGGTCGGATGATTGAAGAGGTTGAAGATTTCCGCGCGGAACTGGAAACTCTTGGTCTCGCTTACCGGGAATTTCTTGTACACCGAGAAATCGAAGTTCACCAGCGCGGGACCGATCAAGGTGTTGCGGCCTGCGTTGCCGAAAGTGCCGGCGTCCTGCAGGGTGAAAGCCGTGGCGTCAAAATAACGGGTCGGATCGCCGATGAGCGGATTGTTGCTGGCTCCCGGCGCCAGGTTCGGGCGATCAGCGCCGCAGTTGGTAGTGACATTGGAACGGCAGAATCCCGTCAGTGCCGTATAGGGGTTGCCACCCGCCAGGGAGATGATGCCACCCAGGCTCCAGCCGCGCAGGGCGGCGCGGGCCACTGCGCTGTTGCGCTCGCCGGAGGGAACCTCATACAGATAATTCAACGTGAAGTTCTGCCGGGCGTCAAAGTCCGACAAGCCTTTGTCGATGCTGTGCAGGAAGGGATTCATGAACAGCGTGGGAGCGCCGCGCGAATCCGCGCCGGCCTGCGAGGACAGGTTGTCGATGCTCTTGCTCCACACGTAAACCGTCTGAATCTCCAGCCCGTGCGTCGGCCTCATGCGGAAATCCAGTTGCAGCGAGTTGTAGCGCGAGGCTGCCTCGCTGCTGCGCTCGGTGATGGGATTCAGGCGTGGATTCACCAGCGGAGTGGTCGCCGCGAAGAACATTCTGCCGTCAGGAAGAATGGTTGGGAGCCTTGGATTGCCCAGTGAATTGCTCAACAGGCTATAGCCTTTGCTGCCGACATAGCCCACGCGCAGCATTCCGGTGGGAAACAGTTCGCGTTGAACCTCCAGACTGTAGTGCAGCATGGTGGGAGTCTTGACGCCGTCATACTGCACGTGGCTGCCGGTGGGCAGGCTCGACGAGATGGGGAAGCCCAAGCCCTGCTGCACCAGAAACTCATTCGGGAACACTGGCTGCCGGGCGGGCGGCTGAATGGTCAGCGTGCCGCGGTACTGCGGAGCGGGCTGCACGAAAATGCCATAATCACGACCAAGCCACAGGTTGTGATACAGGCCGAAGCCCGAGCGGATGCTGGTCTTGCCGTCCCCGGAGACGTCCCAGGCCAAACCGACACGCGGCGCGAATTGGTTCTTGGTAACATTGAACAGCACCGGCGTGAGTGTGGCATCGGGATCGCGGGCGAGGCTCAGGAAGGCCGCCGTGTGGCCGGCGCGGCGGTCGCGCGGCGAGGTAACGAACTCGTGCCGCAAGCCAAGGTTGAGCGTCAGGCGCGGCAGGATTTTGAAGTCGTCCGCCACATACCAGCCGAGATAGTGCTGGTAGTAGTCGCCGCTGGGATCGCGGCTTGGCAGATCAGCGGTGAAGCGCGCGGGCTGGCCGGCCAGGAATGACTCGATGCTGGTAAACGTATAGGAGCCGCCGGCCACCGTTCCATTGTTGATCCAGTCGCGGATCAACTCATATTCAAAGCCAAACTTTATGGCATGGTCTCCGCGCGTCAGCACCAGGTGGTCATTCAACTGATAGCCGGTGGTGAACCAGTGGCCGGGCGTCAGGCTGGCCTGTCCGAACGGGGTCAGGGCGGAAGATGCGCCCGCGCCAAAGGTGTTGGAGGTGGTGCTGAACTCCATGCGCCCGAAGGGCTGGCTGGGGATGAAGGTCAGCGCCTGCTCCGGGAAGTCCGAGCCGGCCAGTGGCACGCTCTTGGGCACCGCGCGCTTCACGCCCACGCGGGAAATGTTGATCAGCGAGGGGCTCAGGATGCGCGTGTATTGGAAGACGCCGCTGTGCTGCGTGAAGTCGTGCGCGGCGTTGAATGATGGCGTGGAGCCGCGCAGGTCGGGGTCCACCGAGCTGGACTCATCGCGCGTGTAGCGGAAATAAATCGAGTCGTTGTCGTTGATGCGATAGTCGAGACGCCCCATGCCGTAGTCTTCCTGGGTCGGCTTCTTGAACTGGTAGAGAAAGCGGCCGGTAACTCCGCCGGGCAGGATGCCCGCGTTGGGAAGCTGCATCACGTTGGGCGACAGATACGGCATGACTTGAGGCGCCACCGTGATCGTGCCGGTGGGCAGAATCCCACGGCGCGCCGTCTCAGTCAGCACGAAGTTGGTGAACGGGCTGCCGCGGCGCTCGCGGAAACCTTCATAGTTGGCCACGAAAAACGCCTTGTCCGTCCTGATAGGCCCGCTGACCACGCCGCCGAACTGATTGCGGCGCAGGGTGCGCTTCTCGGCGTCGAAGAAGTTCCGGGCGTCCAGCCGGTCGTTGCGCAGGAACTCATAGACCGAGCCATGCATGGTGTTGGTGCCGGAGCGCGTAACAATGTTGATCACCGCGCCGGCGTTGCGCCCGAACTCGGAGGAGTAGTTGTGCGTGAGCACTTTGAACTCCTGCACCGCGTCCACGCCCAGGAACAAGCCCGCCGCGCTGCCGCCGCCGGAGCGGGACCAGTCATTGATCTCGATGCCGTCAAGAATAATATTGTTGGCGTCGATGCGCGCGCCGCTGACCGTCATCCGCGTGGAGAAGCTGGTGTTGGCGGTAACCAGCACCTGGCGAAACGCCTGCACGCCAGCCTGCAGCAGCGCCAGTTGATCGAAGCTGCGTCCGTTGAGCGGCAGCTCGCGAAGCTGGTTGCTGCTGACCAGTCCGGCCAACTGCGCGTTGGTGGTCTCGATGAGCGGGGCTTCCGCCGTTACCACCACCTGCTCGGAAACATCGCCGAGTTCCATCTGGATGTTCACCACGGCATTCTGCCCGACGACCAGGGTGATGCCCTTGCGCACGAATTCCTTGAATCCGGTGAGCGACACCGCCATCTCGTAGCTGCCCACCGCCAGGTCGCGCGCGTTGTAGCGGCCCTGATCGTCGGTGGCCACGCTGCGCTTCAGGCCGGTCTCCTGATTGCTGATCACCACCGAGACGTTGGGCAGCACGGCCGCGCTGGAATCCTTGATGACCCCGGAAATTGTGGCCGAGGTAATCTGGGCGCGGGCCTGTTGGCTGACAGGCTGGCTGACTAGAACAACCAGCATCACTGCCATTGCTAAAAATAAGTTCGCTTTCATTGTGCGCTGCTCCTTAGGCTGGAATAACTTGAAACCGCAACTTCCAGCCACTAGACACGATGCATTTTTGAAAATAGCTCCAATCAACTACGGCTTACTCTTACTCAAACAGCCCATAATTGTCAATGGGGGTTATCTTGTATAGTATTGGCTTTACGAACCGCCGGCGCCGACCGGCAGCGGGTGGGCAGGGCTGGATTGCGCGCGCCAGGAGCTGCGCCAGATGCAGGCCCGGGTGAAAGGCTCGATCAGGATGAAGCTACAGCATGTCGGAGTATGCGGATGCGGGCTGATGGGCGCGGGAATCGCCGAAGTGGTGGCGCGTGCCGGCTACCCGGTGGTTGTGCTGGAAGCAACCAACGAGCTTTGCGAGCGCGGGCTAGGCTCGATCACGCGCAGTCTGGACAAGCTTGTCAGCAAGAGTCTACTGCCGGCCGATGAGAAGCTGGCAATCGTGAATCGCCTGCGGGCCACGGTTGATCCCAGTGAGTTGGCGCACTGCGACCTGATTATTGAAGCGATCGTTGAAGACCTCGACGCCAAGAAGAAGTTGTGGCGCGCCCTCGACCCACATCTGAAGAAGGACGCCATACTGGCCAGCAATACTTCCTCGCTATCGATCCGCGAAATGATGACCGCCACCAGCCGGCCGGAGCGATTCGTAGGCCTGCATTTTTTCAATCCCGTTCCGCTCATGTCCTTGGTTGAGGCCAGCAAGTCGGATCGCACCGACCCGGAAGTCTATCGCGCCGCGCTCGAGTTTGTCGCGGTGCTGGGCAAGACGGCCGTCGAGGTCTCCGATCGTCCCGGCTTCATCGTCAATCGCCTGCTGATTCCCTACCTGCTCGACGCCGTGCGCGTCCTGGAGCAGCGCGTGGGGACCATCGCCGACATCGATCAGGCCATGAAGCTGGGCTGCGGCTACCCGATGGGGCCGTTCGTGCTGATGGACCTGATCGGCATTGACACCACCGTCTCCATCGCCAACATCTTGTTCGCGCAACTCGCCGAGCCGCGCTTCGCCCCGCCCGCGCTGCTGCGGCGCATGGTCGCCGCCGGTTGGCTGGGGCGCAAATCCGGCCAGGGCTTTTACGATTACGCGGATCGCAACTCACCCAAGCCTCAGGATGAGTTACTTTTGAGTTAGTGACTGCGCGCCGGTGTCAGGAGTCAAGGCCATGGAACTTTTCGAGAACCTGAGCATCGAGCGGCGCGATCAAGTGGCCTTGGTAACCATCAACCGGCCCAAGGTGCTGAACGCGCTGAACGCGCTGACGATTGACGAGCTGGCGCGCTGTTTCACGACATTGAAGACAGATGCCGATGTGAGCGTGGTCATCCTGACCGGCGCGGGCGAGCGCGCCTTCGTGGCCGGAGCGGATATCCGGGAGCTTGCCCAGTACACCCCGGAACAGGCCAAGGCCTGCGCGCTGAAGGGGCAGGCGCTGTGCGACAAAATCGAGAAACTCGGCAAGCCGACCATCGCGGCCATCAACGGGCTGGCGCTGGGCGGCGGTTGCGAAATCGCCCTGGCCTGCACGCTGCGCATCGCCAGCCAGACGGCGCGCCTGGGCCAGCCGGAGGTGAAGCTGGGCATCATCCCTGGCTACGGCGGAACGCAGCGGTTGCCGCGCCTGGTGGGGCGGGGCCGAGCGCTCGAGCTGATCCTAACCGGCGAGCAACTCTCCGCCGAGGACGCCCTTCGCTGGGGCCTGGTGAATCGCGTCGTGCCGCCCGATCAATTAATCGCCGCGGCCCTCGAGCTGGCGGCCAGGATTGTCGCCAACTCGCCGCGCGCAGTCTCTCTGGCCATGGAAGCCGTGAACGAAGGACTTGACTCGCCGCTGGCGCAGGGACTATTCCTGGAGGCCAGTCTGTTCGGCCTCAGCTTTTCGACCAGCGACATGCAAGAGGGCACCAAATCTTTTCTGGAGAAAAGGCCCGCGAATTTCGCGAAGCCATGATCCCGCCGGTTTTAATGCCTGTGTAACGAACGCACTGGTAGCCACGGTGAGTGATTTTCTCACCGTGGCTACCAGTGCGGATTAGGATAAGATGTGGAGACGCATGAACGACATTGACCAACATCTCGAGTACCGGCCGGCGCCACTGACTCAGCTCACCGAAGACGAGTTGCTGCTGCAGGCCAGCGTGCGTAAGTTCGCGCGCGAGCGCATTTCCCCGCTCGTGAAGCAGATGGACGAAGAGGCCGCTTTCCGCCGCGAGCTGCTCGATGAGTTCTTTCAGTTGGGATGGATGGGCATCGAGATTCCCGAGCGCTACGGCGGCGCCGGCTGCAGCTTCATGAGTTGCGTGGTGGCCATCGAAGAGCTCGCCGCCGTGGACCCTTCCGCCGCGGTGATTGTGGATGTGCAGAACACCCTGGTCAACAACGCGCTGCTGCGCTGGGGCAACGAGGAGCAGAAGCGCCGCTACCTGCCGAAGATGGCGGCCAAGTTCGTCGGCGCATACGCATTGTCGGAAGCCTCATCGGGCAGCGACGCCTTTGCCATGGCCACAACGGCTGTGGAGCAAGGCGATCATTACATTCTGCAAGGCCGCAAGCTTTGGATCACCAACGCCTACGAGGCCTCCGTCTATCTCCTTTTCGCCAACGCCAACCCGGCGGCGGGCTATCGCGGCATCACCGCCTTTCTGATTGACCGCGACACGCCGGGCTTCCAGGTCGGGCGCAAGGAAGACAAGCTCGGCATTCGCGCCAGCAGCACGTGTGAACTGTTGCTGGATGACTGCCGCGTGCCCAAAGAAAATGTGATCAGCGAAGTTGGACAGGGCTACAAAGTCGCCATTGAGACGTTGAACGAAGGCCGCATCGGCATCGGCGCGCAGATGATTGGTCTGGCGCGTGGCGCGCTGGATCATGCGCTTGCCTACACCAAGGAGCGCAAGCAGTTCGGCAAGGCCATCGCGGAGTTTCAAGGCGTGCAGTTTCAACTGGCGGAGGTCGCCACCAGGATCGAAGCCGCGCGCCTGCTGGTCTATAACGCCGCGCGGCTGCGCGAAGCCGGCAAGCCGTTCCTGAAGGAGTCGGCGATGGCCAAGTATTATTCGTCGGAGGTGGCCGAGCGCGCGTCGTCGCTGGCCGTCGAGTTGTTCGGCGGCTATGGCTTCACGCGCGACTATCCGGTTGAGAAACTTTATCGCGATGCCAAGATCGGGAAGATTTACGAAGGCACTTCCAACCTGCAACTGCAAACCATCGCGCGGGCGATTCTTGGCACTCGTTGAGCATCCGGCGTAAATGCAACGCCTAAATTACCGGAACCTGTTGGAGGCCGTCATTGGAAACCGCGCTGACTCCCTTGGAATTTGCCCGCCGGGCCCGCCGCCTTTATCCCCATCGCGAGGCGGTGGTGGACAACGATCTGCGCCTAACTTACGCGCAATTTTTTGAGCGCTGCGACCGTTGGTCGGCTGCTCTGCAGCGCATGGGCGTGCGGCAGGGCGATCGCGTCGCTTACATCGCGCCGAACACCCATGCGCAACTCGAGTCCTTTTACGCCGTGTTGCAGATCGGCGCCATTCTCGTTCCCCTGAATTACCGCCTGACGCCCGATGATTTCGCCTACCTGATTCAGCACAGCGGCGCTCGAGTGGTTTGCGCGCACTCCGATTATCTGGATGCCGTCGCTGGCATTCGCGCGCAGATACCTGAGGTGCGGAACTTTGTCGCTTTGGAGGGAACGGAAGAAGGCTGGCTGGATTATGAGTCGCTATTGCAGTCCGCGCCAGCCGAGTTTGCCCGGCCTGATATTCTCGAGACGGACATCGCCACCATCAACTACACCAGCGGCACCACTTCGCGGCCCAAGGGCGTCATGATCACGCATCGCAACGCTTTCATGAATGCCGTCGGCACGCTGCTGCACTTTCGCCTTTCCCCCGCGGACCGGTATCTGTGGACCCTGCCGATGTTCCATGCGAACGGATGGACCTTCACGTGGATGGTGACGGCGGTGGGCGGAACTCACATCTGTCTGCGCCGGGTCGAGCCCCGGGCGGTGTTTGAAAAAATCATTGGCGAGCGAATTACCGCGCTTTGCGCGGCTCCCACGGTCCTGATTATGCTGTCTCATGCGCCCGAGGACGTGCGCCGCGGCGCGCAATCCGGCGTTCGCGTGATGACCGCCGGCGCGCCACCGGCCGCGGCCACCATCGAGCGGATCGAAGGTGAGTTGGGCTGGGTGATTACTCATACTTATGGATTGACGGAGACGTCTCCGTTCATCACGGTTTGTGAGCCGCTGCCCGAGCACTTGGGGCTCAGCACGCAGCAGAAATGTGTCACCAAATCCCGGCAGGGCGTCGAGCTGCTGACCTCCGGCGAGCTGCGCGTGGTGACTCCGGATGGCTCGGAAGTTCCCCATGATGGAGCGGCGATCGGCGAAATCACGGTCACCGGAAACGTGGTGATGAAAGGTTACTATAACGATCCGGAAGCGACCGCGAAGGTGATTCGCGACGGGTGGTTTTATACCGGCGACGCCGCCGTGGTGCATCCCGACGGTTATGTGGAAATTCGCGACCGCCTGAAAGACGTGATCATCAGCGGCGGCGAGAATATCTCATCGGTGGAGGTGGAGGGCGTGCTGCTGCGCCATCCCGCCGTGCAGGAAGTGGGTGTGGTCGGCCTTCCGCACGAGCTTTGGGGCGAGACGCCGCACGCCTTTGTGGTGCTGAAGGCCGGGGGACAGGCCAGCGAAGATGAACTGCGCGAGTTCGCGCGAGCCCGCATGGCCCATTTCAAAGTACCCAGCGGATTTACGTTCGTGCCCGAGCTTCCCAAAACCGCCACCGGCAAGATACAGAAATACGTGCTGCGCGCGAATCATGCCGCCGCGAATCAGCGGTAGAATGCGGCGACAGCCGAACATGAATAGCTGAACCCAGATGAGCGACCACCACGACAGACCCGCAACGGAACTTGTTGAAGCAGCGCCGCGTCGCGCGCCGCGCGTGTGGGTGCGCGTGCTGACGGCGGCGGCGCTGTTCGACGGGCACGATGCCTCCATCAACGTGATCCGCCGCATGCTGCAGGCCGAGGGCGCCGAGGTGATCCACCTGGGCCATGATCGCTCGGTCGGCGAGCTGGTCGCGGCCGCCATTCAGGAAGATGTGGACGCCGTTGCCGTGTCTTCTTATCAGGGCGGGCACCTCGAGTTTTTCAAGTTTCTGGTCGATGAGCTGCGGCGCAGGGGCAGTGCCCACATCCGCGTCTATGGCGGCGGCGGTGGAACCATTCTACCGGAGGAGATCGCCGAGCTGCAGGCTTATGGCGTCGCGCACATCTTCAGTCCGGAGGACGGGCGCCGCCTGGGATTGAAGGGCATGGCCCGGCACATTCTGGATGAGGTCGGCGCAAGAGCCGCAAGAGTCGGCGACGCGCCGGATGCGTTGTTGACGCGCCTGGCATCCCAAGACGACGGCCAGGACGACGTCGCCATCGCGCGCATGATCACCTGGATCGAGAACCATCAGGAGGACTTCAGCGCCGAGCTTGCGGACATTCGCAAGAAATTGGAGGCGGCGGCGCAGGCATCGCCCTCGCTCACCATCGGACTGACCGGCACGGGCGGCGCGGGAAAGTCCAGCGTGCTGGATGAGCTGGTGCGCCGCTTCCGGCTGGACAATCCGCTGGCCTCCGTCGGCATTCTGCTGATTGATCCGACGCGGCGCAACTCGCGCGGCGCGCTGCTGGGCGACCGCATTCGCTTGAACGCGATTCACGCGCCGGGAATTTACGTTCGCTCGCTGGCCACGCGCCGCGAGCATCGCGCCATCTCCGCCGCGGTGGGCGATGCCATTGGCGTGCTGCGCGCCGCGCGCTTCGATCTGGTGATTGTGGAAACTTCGGGCATCGGCCAGAGCGATTCCGAGATTGTCGAGTACGTGGATGTTCCCGTGTATGTGATGACGCCGGAGTACGGCGCGCCATCGCAGCTCGAGAAGATCGACATGCTGGAGATGGCCGAGCTGGTGATCCTGAACAAGGCCGACCGGCGTGGCGCGCAGGACGCCCTGCGCGACATTCGCAAGCAGTGGCGGAGAAACACCAACCGGCCCGCGCTGCTCGACGCCGAAGTTCCCGTGGTGGCCACGGTGGCGAGTCAGGCGGACCATCCGGGATTGAATGACGCTTACGACCGGCTGATGGCGCAGGTGGCCGCGAAATGCGGGAAGCGCTTCGCCCGCTCCGCGCGCGCGGCGAGTGGCGAGTATGTTGTCCCAACGCTGCCAACGCTGATTGATCCGGCGCGCGACCGGTACCTGGCCGAGATCGCCGATACCGTGCGCGCCTATCACCAGGAAACCGAGCGGCTGGCCGAGCGTGCCGCCGACGCGCGAGCGATCGAGCGCACCATTAGCATGGTCGGGGCCCAGATCGGCGCAACCGCATCGGTGGAGGGCGGACGAAATCTCGACGACTACCGCGCGGCGGCGCTGGCGGAATTGGACCCGCAACTGCGCCAACAACTGGAAGCGTGGCCGGGCGTTCGCGCGAGCTACGAGTCGGAGGAGCAGTTCTACACGGTTCGCGGCAAGCAGATTCCGGTCGCCAATCATGCCGAGACACTCTCGCATTCCAAAGTTCCCAAGGTGGCGCTGCCGCGCACCAGCGATTGGGGCGAGCTGACTCGTTATCTGCGCAGCGAGAATCTGCCGGGGCGTTTCCCATTCACCGCCGGGGTGTATCCATTCAAGCGGCAGGACGAAAGTCCGGTGCGCATGTTTGCGGGCGAGGGTCCGCCGGAGAGCACCAATCGGCGCTTCCACTATCTGGCGAAAAATCAGGACGCCGCGCGGCTCTCGACCGCCTTCGACAGCGTTACGCTCTATGGCCGCGATCCGCACCAGCGCCCGGACATCTACGGGAAGGTGGGTAACTCCGGCGTCTCCATCTGCACCGTGGATGACGCCAAGAAACTTTACTCGGGGTTTGATCTTTGCTCGCCCTCCACTTCCGTGTCCATGACCATCAACGGCCCGGCGCCGATGATCCTGTCCTTCTTCCTGAATGCGGCGATTGATCAGCAGGTGGAGCAGCACCTCGTCGAAACCGGGAAGCTCGATGAAGCGCTGCAACCCTATGCCGGCAAGAATCTTCCGCGCTATTCTTCCGAGCTTGCGGAGAATCACAGCGGCCTGGGCCTGCGGCTGCTGGGCATTCCGGGCGACGAGGTGGTGGACGCCGAGACCTATCAGCGCATCCGGCGGCGCGTGCTCTCCACCGTGCGCGGCACCGTGCAGGCCGACATTCTGAAGGAAGATCAGGCGCAGAACACCTGCATTTTCTCGACCGACTTCGCATTGAAGATGATGGGCGACATACAGGAGTACTTCGTCGCCAACCAGGTGCGGAATTTTTATTCCGTCTCCATCTCCGGCTATCACATCGCCGAGGCGGGCGCGAATCCCATCAGCCAACTGGCGTTCACCCTGGCCAACGGATTCACTTACGTCGAGCATTACCTGAAGCGCGGCATGAAGGTTGACGACTTCGCGCCGAATCTTTCCTTCTTTTTCTCGAACGGGCTGGATGCCGAGTACACCGTGATCGGGCGCGTGGCGCGGCGGCTGTGGGCCATCGCCATGCGCGAGCGCTACGGCGCCTCCGAGCGCAGCCAGTTGTTGAAGTATCATGTGCAAACCTCCGGGCGCTCGCTGCACGCGCAGGAGATGGCCTTCAACGATATTCGCACCACGCTGCAGGCACTGCTGGCGCTCGAGGACAACGCCAATAGCCTGCACACCAATGCGTATGATGAAGCCGTTACCACGCCCACGCAGGAGTCGGTGCGGCGCGCCGTGGCGATTCAGCTGATTATCGGCAAGGAGTTCGGCCTATCCAAGAATGAGAATCCGCTGCAGGGATCATACGCCATCGAGTATTTGACCAATCTTGTTGAACAGGCCGTGCTGGATGAATTCCACCGCCTGTCGCAGCGCGGCGGAGTGCTGGGCGCAATGGAGACCGGCTATCAGCGCAGCCGCATTCAGGAAGAGAGCATGCACTATGAGTCGCTGAAACATTCCGGCGAGTTGCCCATCGTCGGCGTAAACACTTTTGAAAGTCCTGATCCCGCCGAGGCCTCGGCGCGGCCCAAGGATATCGCCCGCTCGACCGATGAAGAGAAGCAGGCGCAACTGCGGAATCTGGAATGCTTCAAGAATGCCCGGCCCGAGAAAGCGCGCGCGGCGCTGGCCCGCCTGCAGCAGGTGGCGCTGGCGCGCGGCAACGTTTTCACCGAGCTGATGGAGACCGTGAAGTACGCGAGCCTCGGGCAGATTTCCGACGCGCTGTTTGCCGTGGGCGGCCGGTACCGCCGGTCCATGTAGGAAGCTGTGATCCAATCCAATCCAAGCCGCGCCAGTCATGCCGCGGCTCTGATACGCCAACTGTAAAAATAGTCTGGTCGTGGAGATTGCCGGGCAGTTGCATCTCCGGCGAGCGCGCTGCGCTCCTGCACCCACTTCCAGGCGCTGGCGACCATGTCGTATGGTCCAAAAACTCAAACGTCGACCGCGGCGGTACGGATTTCACTTCGGCGGCCAGCCTGATGGTTACCACTACAGGCCACTCTCGCTGCTGCCATAAGAACCAATTGGGGTGTTGAACGGAAGGAGGCGCAGGAACTCTCGCGAGTGTCCATGCCGTGACGAAAATTACTGGCATTTTGTTCGTTTGCTATGCGGCGTTTCGATAGTAATAGTTGAGCATGCCGCCAAGGCGCTGCCGGCGTTGCACCGGGCCCGATGATTTGACGGCATTGATCGGCGTGATCAACCGGTTCCCCAAGCCTTGGTGATTTCGCTCCAGGTGATAGTGGGCCACGTATTCCGTGATCGATCTTCGCAATGCTGTTTCGCTGAAGAAAATAGTTCGCTCCAGGCACGATTCCTTGATGGTGCGGACGAATCTCTCGGCGTGGGCATTCAGGTTCGGCGATCGTGGTGGTAGCTTTACAGATCGAATACCAGTTACCTCCAGAATCTGAAGAAACTCGACCGTAAACAGCGGGTCGCGATCATGAATCAAGAACCGTTTCCCCAATAGAATTCCATCGACCGAATCTGTCAGATTCCGGGCCATCTGGGTCATCCACAGACCATTGACCAGCTTTGCGATGCCTCCGATTTTGACTCGGCGGGTAGAA
>SHUM01000028.1 GCA_009691245.1 Acidobacteriota bacterium
CAGTGGCGGCAGCAGTACAACACCCGCAGGCCGCACTCGGCGCTCGGCTATAGGCCCCCGGCGCCGGGGGCCTATAGCCCTGTCAAAAACCCAGTTTCTCGGCCTCAGGTTGTGATGTAAACTCTCTCACAAGGATTGGTACAAAATCTAGGGCGGGTCACCCCGGCTCCCTGACCGCAGCTGCTTGCAGTGATGACGTGGTCGGTGGACGCTTGAAGAACAACGGTAACGGACCAAACAACTTCCAAACCGGCGGCATCGACGAGGAGTCACCCAATTCACCGGTGGACACCTACGAGGCTTGGGGTACTGGACGGTTCAACAACGTCAACGATGCGATTATTCACTTCATGCTCACCGACGCTGGCGAGCCTGGCAAGGATCGCGACGAAATCTGGGTCGTGGTCTATGTCGGCAGCGTAAGCCCGGCGAATGAAGTGCTGCGTGTCGGCGGCGACTGGGATGCTGGACACAACACCATGAACTCCTTGCTGACTCCGGCGCAGCGCGATGCTATCGTCCCGAACGGCAAGGGCCTGGATATTACCGGTGCCGGCGCAGTGGATGACAAGAACTGGCCGAAGAACGGCGCTGACATCCAGAACGGTAACCAGCAGGCGCACAAGGGTCTGTAAGCTCGACTCCTGTACCTGCTCTGCTAGCCGCAAGTCAACTTAACCTTAACCGTGGGGCCCCGCAAGGGGCCCCACTTCTTTTTGGTCCGGCTTTTGCGTATCCGAGCCGCGCTCCTGAACGCCATATTGATGGCGTTCAGGAGCGTCCACGACGTGCGATGACGCGCAAACCAATTCGATGCCGTTTTTACAATTGCTATAGAGTCTCCGCAACCCGACCGAGCCCCTGTGGGGGGCGATAGATAGTAACCCACGGCTTGCGCCTTGGGCTACTTTATGCCGCCTCTACGGGGCTGAGAACGGTGCTGTGTGGCTACATTGGAATATATAAGTCGGGAAGACACGCGTTGATAAAGGCGGGAAAATGCCGGGAAGGAGTGGCTGGGAGGCAGGGATTCGAACCCCGATAGGCGGAGTCAGAGTCCGCAGTCTTACCGTTAGACGACCTCCCAATCGGCCGCTGAAATGCAATGTTTATAGGCTCATTGTGCGGCATTGCAGGGGTGTTGTCAAGATTGCGGCCGGTCGCGCGGGCGGAAAAGATTGGACCACAGAGGACGCAGAGGTACACAGAGGCAGGCACTTGGAAATCTTTCCGGATGTTGGTTGCGGCTCTGTGAGATGCTGCCCCCCGCCACAGGGAAGCCACTCGAGGAATGACAAATGGCGGCTGGCGTGGCATGATGAAGAGTTCAGCACCATACTTAATGGCGCACCGTTCGGGTGGCACGGGTAACGCAATTGGCTGGGGGAAATACTATGCACACTTCATCAGACAAGTCGGGGGACAAGTCGGCCGGAGTGGTCGCGAACGCGCCGGAGGCCATTGGCAAGCTGGTCGCGGAAGGCATTGAATGCGTCTGGCCACCAATAGAGAAGGCGACGGACAAAGCCTGCGCAGCCTTCGCCGAGATACTCACGCCGAATGCGCTGCGCTTCGTGGCCGACCTCGAACGCAAGTTCGGCGCGCGGCGGCGCGAGTTGCTGGCGCGTCGCGTCGAGCGGCAGCGCGCGCTCGATGCCGGGCAGTTTCCTGATTTTCTTCCCGAAACAAAATCCATTCGCGATGCCGCATGGACCGTGACGCCCGCGCCGGCCGATTTACAGGACCGCCGCGTGGAGATTACCGGGCCGGTGGATCGCAAGATGGTGATCAACGCGCTGAACTCCGGCGCGAAGGTCTTCATGGCGGACTTGGAGGATGCGCACGCGCCGACGTGGGAAGCGACCATTCAAGGTCAGGCGAATCTGCGCGACGCCGTGTGCGGCAGCATCGAGTTTACGAACCCGGATGGCGCGGTGTACAAGCTGAAGCCGACGGTCGCCACGCTGCTGGTAAGGCCGCGCGGCTGGCATCTGACCGAGAAGCACATCCAGGTGGATGGGCAGGCGATGTCGGCGTCTCTGTGCGACTTCGGCCTCTACTTCTTCCACAATGCCAAGGCTCGGCTGGAGCGCGGGACGGCACCCTATTTCTACCTGCCGAAGCTGGAGAGCCACCTCGAGGCGCGGCTGTGGAACGATGTGTTCATCCACGCGCAGCGCGAGCTGGGCATCGCGCAGGGGACCATCAAGGCGACGGTGCTGATCGAGACCATTCTCGCCGCGTTCGAGATGGACGAAATACTTTACGAGTTGCGCGAGCACTCCACTGGGCTGAACTGCGGGCGCTGGGATTACATCTTTTCGTTCATCAAGAAATTTAAAAAACACCCCGCGTTCGTGCTGCCGGATCGCGCTCAGGTGTCCATGACGCGGCACTTCCTGCGCAGCTATTCGCTGCTGGTCATCAAGACGTGCCACCGCCGCGGGGCGCACGCCATCGGCGGCATGGCCGCGCAAATTCCCATTAAGAACGATGTGGAGGCCAATGCGCAGGCCATCGCCAAAGTGTATGACGACAAGGAGCGCGAGGCCGCCGACGGCCACGACGGGACATGGGTCGCGCATCCGGGGCTGGTGCCGGTGGCGCTGGAAGTGTTCAATCAGGAGATGCCCGTCGCCAATCAGGTGAGCCGCCAGCGCGATGATGTGCAGGTAAGCGCGGCGGACTTGCTGAAAGTTCCGCGCGGGACCATCACCGAATCAGGTCTGCGCACGAATTTGCGCGTCGGCGTGCAATATCTGGAGGCGTGGCTGCGCGGCGCGGGCTGCGTGCCGCTCTATAACTTAATGGAAGACGCGGCCACGGCGGAGATTTCGCGCGCGCAAGTGTGGCAGTGGATTCGCCACGCCGCGAAGCTGCCGGACGGGCGCGTCATCACGCGGGAGATGGCGCGCAAGATGCTGGACGAGGAGATGGCGCAGTTTCGCGCCGCGCTCGGCGCAGATCGCTACGCGACCAGCAAGTTCACGTTGGCGCGTGAGTTATTCGAGCAGATCAGCACGCAGGATGAGTTCGTGCCGTTCCTGACGCTGCCGGCCTATGAGCATCTGGACTAAGAAGTGAACGGAGTTGAATAGAAATGGGCATCGCGAAAAAAACATCTGACGGAGTTGTTTCCAGAACCGCGCGGACTACGAGGCCGGTGAAATCATCGGCGGCGGCGGAGCTCACCGCGTTGGACGCGGAGGCGCGTGAAATGAAGAAGTGGTTCGCGTGCCCGCGCTTCACGGGAATCACGCGGCTGTATTCCGCCGGGCAGGTGGTGCAGCATCGCGGGACAATCGAGACCGAATATCTGGTAGCGAAGACCGCGGCGGAGGAGTTCTACGCGCGTCTGCGCGAGCTGTTCGCGCGCGGCGAGCAGATCACCACGTTTGGCCCCTACTCGCCGGGGCAGGCCGTGATGATCAAGCGGGCGGGCATCGAAGGCATCTATCTGGGCGGCTGGGCGACCTCGGCCAAGGGCTCCATCAACGAGGACCCCGGGCCGGACCTGGCCAGCTATCCGTTGAGCCAGGTGCCGGACGAGGCTGCCACGCTGATTCGCGCGCTGCTCTCGGCGGATAAGAATCAACGCTACTTGCGCTCGAAGATGACCGAGAAGGAACTGAAGGCATCGCGCAAAGTGGACTATCGTCCGTGGATCATCGCAGACGCGGACACGGGGCACGGCGGCGATCCGCATGTGCGAAATCTGATTCGCCGTTTTGTCGAGGTAGGCGTCGCCGGTTATCACATTGAAGATCAGAAGCCGGGGACGAAAAAGTGCGGGCATCAAGGCGGCAAAGTGTTGGTGCCGATGGACGAGCAGATCAAGCGGTTGAACGCCGCGCGTTTTCAGCTCGACCTGATGAACGTGGCCGGCATCATCGTGGCGCGCACGGATGCCGAGGCTGCCAACCTGCTGGACGGGCGCGGCGACGAGCGCGATCATCCGTTTGTGCTAGGCGCGACCAAGACTCACCTGCCCAGTTATAAGACCTGCTATTTGGCCATCCTGAAACGCTTTTACGACAAGGGCGTGAAGGATGTGAATGGGCATCTGCTGTATAAAATTTCCAGCGCGGAGTACAAGGCCGCATTCGATTGGTTTGAGCAGACGGGACTGATGGCCGTGATCGATGGCAACATCGCCGTCATTGTGCAGGGCCGCAGCCGTAGTATCACACAGCCGTTGGACAACGCGGCGTCGAAGTTTGTGGAGACCTGGGAGGCCGAGTCCGACCTGAAGACGTACGCGGCGGCGGTGGCCGATCTGCTGAAGTTCCAGCTCGAGGAGGGACGCCAGCCGGAGATGAGCGCGGCCGAGTGGCTCGCGTTCGCCAGCAAGGCTTCGTTCCATGACGCTCGGGAGAAGGCCCGATCGATGGGCATTGAGGCTGTGTGGGATTGCGAGCTGTCGAGAACGCCGGAGGGTTACTATCAGGTGAAAGGCGGCATTGCGTACGCCATCGCCAAGTCGCTGGCCGTGGCCCCGTTCGCCGATTTGCTGTGGATGGAGACCGCGACCGCCGACCTGCATGAAGCGCGCGAATTCGCCGAGGCCATTCACGCCGAATTTCCCGACAAGATGCTGGCCTACAATCTCTCGCCATCGTTCAACTGGGACACCGCGGGCATGAGCGAGAGCGATATGGCGGCGTATCCGAAGGAGTTGGGCAAGCTGGGATTTGTCTTTAACTTCATCACGTATGGAGGCCACCAGGTCGACGGTCTCGCATCGGAGGAGTTCGCCAACTCGTTAATGGAAGATGGCATGTTGGCGCTCGCCCGGCTGCAGCGAAAGTTGCGCCTGCTCGATTCGCCCTACAAGACGCCGCAAACACTTGTCGGCGGCCCGCGCGGCGATGGCGCGCTGGAAGCGACATCGGGTCGCACGGCCACCACCAAGGCGATGGGCAAAGGTTCCACGCAGTACCAGCATCTTGTGCAGACGGAGGTTCCGCCGCGCTTGCTGGAAAGTTGGCTTGAAATGTGGGCGAAGTATTATCGTGTTGGACAGGGCCTGCGCGTCCAGTTGCGTCCTCACAAGTCAGCCGCCGAATTGCTGGAGCTGAATATTCTCAGCGAGAAAAATGAGAAGGTTGCCAACGCGGTGTTTTCCTACATTCACGACCTGCGCGGCAAGAATATTCTGACCTTCCGCGACCACAATACCTTCAGTGTTCATCTACGGCAGAAGCGCCTGATGACGCTGCTGCACCTGTTTCTCATCCACCGCTACAAGAGCGATTCGGTGTTTTACGTGAATCCCACCGAAGACAATCAGAAGCAGAGCCGGGGCATGCGCGACATGGGCATCTACAAGAATGTCTCCACCGAGATCGGCGACATTATCACGGCCACGGTCAACCCGGACCGCGTCAAGGAACTTCTGGCGGCGGATCAGGCAGCGTTGAAAAATCTGATCTTCAAAAAAAGGAAGTCATAGCGGGAAGGAAAGCCGGTCATTTCGCGACGGGCGAGAATTCATCCTCGGCTAGAAACTCGTGGATGAAGGGGTCGCGCGAGGCAGCGAGTTCGGCGGGCGAGCCGAAGAAGATGGCGTGGCCGCCCTCCAGCACCATGATGCGGTCGCCCAGTTGCCGGGCCAGACGCGTGTCGTGCGTTACCACCACGGAGGTGAGCTTGAGCTGGAGCTTCAGCTTGGCGATCAGCGAGGCGATGTGCCGCGACATCAGCGGATCGACCATGGTCGTGGGCTCGTCAAATAACACGGCCTCCGGTCGCGCCGACAGTGCGCGCGCGATGGCCGCGGCGCGCTTCATCCCGGTGCTCAACTCAGAGGGGAACTGCTCGGCCAACTCGGAGATTTCCAACATCTCCAGCAATCCGACAACAATCTCGCGGATTTGATCATCGCCCCAATCGCTCTGCTCGCGTAGCGGAAACGCCACATTCTCGAAGATGCTGAGCGAGTCAAACAGCGCCCCGGACTGAAACACCATCGTTACTTTTTTGCGGATGCGCTGCAACTCGCTCTCCGCATAGTCCGTGATGTCTTCGCCGGCCACCCAGATGCGTCCCGCATCCGGCTTCAGAAATCCCATGATGTGTTGCAGCGAGACCGACTTTCCCACGCCGCTGCGGCCCATGATGGCCAGCGTCTCGCCGGGGTCCACAAAGAAACTCACATCCCTCAGAACCTCACGGTCCCCAAAGGCCTTCGACACATGCTGGAAATCAATGTAATGGTCCATGTGGAAATTTCCGTCGATACGCAACAATCCTAACATGGGGCGTAACACGGTCGAAAGCTCCGGCCATTCTGGACATTGGCGGCGGCATCCACTATTCTGAGTTTGGCATGGCCTTCCGCTCATACGGCTCTACGATCAGTCTGGGATTTGGCGGCGGCACCACGCCCGCCGTGAAGAAGCTGCTCATCGCCAACGTGGCGGCCTTTGTTGCGGCGACGCTCTTGCAGGCTGCGGGGCTGGGCATGCCGGTGCGCGTGCTGATGCTGACGCCCTACTCGGTAACGCACTCCTTCGCGCTGTGGCAGCCGGTTACTTATCTATTTCTGCACGGCGGCTTCTTCCATATTCTGTTCAATATGCTCACGCTGTGGATGTTCGGTTGCGACCTGGAGCGCCAGTGGGGAACGCGCCGATTCCTCACCTTTTATTTCCTTACTGGCATCGGCGCGGGATTGTGCGTCGTGCTGGTGAACCCGAATTCGCTGGTGGCCACGCTGGGCGCTTCCGGCGCCATCTACGGAATCCTTCTCGCGTTCGGCCTGCTCTACCCAGACCGCAGGATTCTTTTCTTCATGATTTTTCCCATCCCCGCGAAATATTTCGTGATGATCCTCGGCGGCATCGCATTTCTCTCCGCGCTGTCGATGCCGGGCGACACGGTGAGCCATGTCGCGCATCTCGGCGGCCTGGTCATCGGATTCATTTACCTGCGCGGCCGGGGACGCTGGTTCAACTGGCGCAACGAATACTACCGTTGGCGCCGCCAACGTTTGCAGCGCAAATTCAAAGTTTATCAAGGGAAAAAAGACCACGAAGAAGGCCGCCCAGACCGCTGGGTGAATTAGTCAGGTTTGGTAGCCACGGTGAGTGCTTTTCTCGCCGTGGGTTCTTGCGTTCCAGCGCGGGAGGGAAAGCCCACTGCGAGAAAAGCACTCACCGTGGCTACCAAACCACGGCCAATCCCCGAATGCTATAATCAGCCGATATGAGCGACGATCAAAAAACAACCGCCGATGATCCAGAGATCGAGCGGCAACTCGACTATCTGCGCAAGGGCACGGCGGAGATTATCCGCGAAGAGGAGTTGCGCCAGAAACTGATCGCCGCGCGCGACAAAAAAACTCCGCTGCGCGTGAAGGCCGGATTCGATCCCACCGCGCCCGATCTGCATCTCGGCCACACCGTGCTGCTGCGCAAGCTTAAACACTTTCAGGACCTCGGCCACACGGTGATCTTCCTGATTGGCGATTTCACCGGACGCATCGGCGACCCCACGGGCCGCAACGCCACTCGTCCCCCGCTCAGCGAAGCCGACGTGGCCTCGAACGCCGAGACGTATAAAGAACAGGTGTTCAAGATACTGGACCCGGAGAAAACCGTCGTCGAGTTCAACAGCAAGTGGCTGGGCACCTTCTCAACCGCCGACTTCGTCAAACTCTGCTCGAATTACACCATAGCGCGGCTGCTGGAGCGCGATGATTTTTCCAAGCGCTATCAGGGCGGACATCCGATCAGCGTACACGAACTGCTGTATCCGCTCTTTCAAGGTTACGATTCGGTGGCACTGCGCGCCGACGTGGAGATGGGCGGGACGGATCAGAAATTCAACCTGCTCGTGGGCCGCGATTTGCAGCGGGAGTACGGCCAGCCGTCGCAGGTCGTAATGACCATGCCGATCCTCGAAGGCACCGACGGCGTGAACAAGATGAGCAAGTCGCTCGGCAACTGGATCGGAGTGAAAGAAGCGCCGCCGGAGATGTTCGGCAAGCTGATGTCCATCTCCGACGAAATGATGTACCGCTACTACGAGCTGCTCACCGACATGAGCGCCGCCGAGATCGCCGCGCTGCGCGCTCAAGTGGCCGCAGGCGCTCTGCATCCCATGGAGACGAAAATTGCGCTGGCCAAACGCATTATCACAGACTTCCATTCGAGCGACGCGGCGCAGCAGGCCGAAGATGGCTTCCGCCGAGTCTTCCAGAATCGTGAGCAGCCAAAGGAGGTCGAGACCATAGTGCTCTCGGCACGAGCTGAAAAACTGAATCGTCTCCTGGCCTCCGCCGGACTAGCGGAATCTGTCAGCGAGGCCACGCGCAAGGTGAAGGAAGGCGCGGTAACGGTTAACGGCGAGAAGTGCCGGGACCCGCAGCAGACTTTTCAGGTCGCCAGCGGAAGTGATTTACTGTTGCGCGTCGGCAGGCAATTTAAGAAAGTTGTCGCCGGGAATTAACAGAGCCGCCACCGTGAGGGAGCGGGGGTTGCACTCTCGCCATGAATACGCCGTTGTCGGAACGCGGGGAACGGAATCAAAAGCAAACCCCAACCCCCGCTCTCTGAGGTCGCGGCTCTGTTAGGGCGGCCAGTGATCTTATGTCCAACGAATCCATTCGTGTGAAGCTGGTGAGTGAGGCGGCGGAGTATGTGTCCATCACGCCCATCATTCATCGCGATTACACGCTACACGAGCTGATCGGCGCGATGCTGCCCGTGGTGGGCCGCGACGCCGAGCGCATCCGCCAGATTCTGCGTGTGGGCGGGCTTTCCAATGGGGAATACCGCTTTCGCTGGGAAGGCCGCGAAGAGGATGCGGCGCAGATTGAGAACGTGTTGGCTGGATATCCCCGCGCCGAGCCGCAGCGTCCCTTCGACGCGGGGAAGTGTGTCGCGATACGCTTCAGCCGAGGCGTGGAAGTGCTCTCGCTGCCGCGCGAGACGGCGGAGCGCAAGGGCCTGTTTGCGGCGAAGAGTTTCTGGGATGAGTTGTTGCGATTTGCAGGGAGTGGCCTGCGCTACGCTGATTACTCCTACGCCGACCAGGCCGATGTTTATGTGCTCGAGTTGGATGTATCTTCCCACGAAGCCTTCCGTGCTCTGCTGCCGCTGATGAAGCCCAAGTCCGCCGGTGAGCGCCTGGAACGCCTCCGCCCCGAGAAAATTGAGTTGCTGACTCGCCGCTAGACAACGCGTGACAGTGCCGCGACCGTGAGCGAGCGGGCCATTGGAAAACCCACGCCCCGGTTGCCGTTGCTTCCCCCATGAACGAGCAATACGTTATTGTGGAATTCAAACTTCGCCGTCCGGGGCATTGTGTTCCATCGGCCCGCTTGCTAACGCGCGCGGCACTGTCACGGCTTCAGATACGGTGTGATGCAGCCGTCGTGAATGGCTTTGAGAGCGGCGGCGCGGTCGGCGGTGGCCACGGTGAGAGAGATGTTCGTCTCGGATGATCCTTGGGCGATGGCGATGATGTTGATCTTCTGACTGGCCAGCGCGCCGAACATCTGCGAGGCGATGCCCGGCGTGCCGCGCATGCCTTCGCCGATCAGCGCGATGGCGGCGACATCCTGCCGCGTGATGGGATCGACGTAGCCGTGATTCAGCTCCAGACGAAATGCTGTTTCGAGCGCGGCCAGCGCGGCCTCGGAGACATCCTGGCGCACCAGCAGGCAGAAATTATCCTGATAGGACGATTGCGTTACCATCAGTATCTCGATGGACGCATGATGTAGCGCGGTGAAGGTGCGCGCGAACAACTCCGTGGTGCCGGGCGTGCCGTTGCTGCGCAGCGTGAACATGGTAACGGGCGCGAGCGAAGTAACCGCCTTGGGACCGAGAGGAATTACCGGATGCGGCGCGCCGATGCGCGTGCCTGGTTTCTCCGGAGCGAAGGTGTTCTTGATCCACACCGGGATCATGCGCGAAGCCAGCGGCGCGAGCGTCTTGTGATGCAGAACTTTCGCGCCGAAGTGAGAAAGTTCGGAGGCTTCCTCGTAAGTGATTTCGTCGAGGATGCGCGCGCCGCTGACCGCCTTGGGGTCGGCGCTGAGCACGCCATCGACATCGGTCCATATCCAGAGTTCATCGGCATCCAGCGCGGCGGCGAGAATCGCGCCGGAGTAATCCGAGCCGCCGCGGCCCAGCGTGGTGCGAATCCCATCGCGGGTGGCGCCGAGAAAGCCGGTAACGACCGGCACGCGTCCCGCTTTTGCAATGGGTAGGATGAGCGATCGAGTGGCCTCGCGGGTGGGTTCCATCAGCAGGCGCGCGCTGCCGAAGTTGTCATCGGTTACGACGCATTTGCCGGTGTCCACGGCATCGGCGGCGATGCCTTCCTGCTCCAGAAACAAAGCCAGCAGATGCGCCGAGAGGCGCTCGCCGACGGAGAGGCCGGCGTCCATGGCGCGCGGCGGCATCTCGCCCAGCATCTCCATGCCGGAGCAGATGCGGCGGAACTCGCCGGTGATTTCCTTCACAATCTTTCTCGCGGCGTCCTTGCGCGGTCCGGCGAAGAGGGCTTCGACGGTATCCAGATGCTTCTGTTCCAGGTGCGTAAGCTTCTCGGCAGCGGTCTGCGCATCTCCTGAGACGGAACTGCGCGCGGCGGCCAGCAATGTTTCGGTGATCGTGCTCATTGCCGAGACCACCACGACCACGGGGGCATGCTTCTCGCGCGCTTGCGCCACGATTTGTCTTACGCCGCGGATTGCCTCGGCGCTGCCCACTGAGGTGCCGCCAAACTTCATCACTAACATGTGTGCCATCCTGAACGCGGAATGTGAAAATAATAGTATCTATCGAGTAGCCTGTTCGCTGCAATGGGCGGGGGCTTGCCTGTGACCACCGGTTGCGGTATCCTTATAGTTCGCCGCTTTAGCGGCAGGGGAAGTGAGAAGAGTTATGAAAGCTGAGATACATCCGCACTACGAAGAAGTAACCGTACACTGTGCCTGCGGGAGCGTGTTCAAGACCGGCTCCACGCACAAAGGCATGATCCGCGTGGAAATCTGCTCGCAATGCCATCCGTTCTTCACCGGCAAGCAGAAGTTGATTGACACCACCGGGCGCGTCGAGCGCTTCAACAAACGCTCCGCCAAGAAAATCAAGGACGTAGCAGCTTCGAATTAGCTGTGCCTCGTCTTCTTCGAGTCTGGTTCGAGTCTGGTTCGGACAATTATTTTTGCGCGGCCCGGGAGTTCTTCTCGGGCCGTGCGTGTTTTTGGAGTAGAATGCCCGCATGAGTGCCGCCGAAACTCCATCCCTCTCCGCCCTCGCCGGCGATTCCTCTGCCGCACCGCGGGTAACCCTGCGCAACTATTTTCCGCACGCGTATGATTCGGCTATCGCGGCGGCCCGCACCTGCTACGCCACGCGCCTCATCACCCCCGACGAAATCAGCGAGAAGCAGCGCGTCAGCATCGGCCCGGCCACGTTCAATGGCGGACATCACACCGTTTATCAGCATGCGCACTTTGAGTTCGGTCTGGAGAATGTGTCACGCCAATTCGTCTGGAACTTTTTGCACTCGCATCCGTTTTACAACTCCGAGCAGCAGAGCCAGCGCTACGTTCGCCTGGATCGCGCACATGCTTTCCTGCCACCGCTCATCGGTGAGGCACGCGCGGTGTATGCGCAGGCCATTGAGCGCGCCTGGGAGCGCTATCGCGAACTCTCCGCCAAGCTGATCCCGCGCACGCGTGAGACGCTTTATCAAGTTTGGAAGATCGGTCCGAATACCGACGATAGGCGCCGCCGCCGCATCGAGCAGCAGGTGGAGAAGAAGGCCATTGAGGTTGCGCGCTATGTGCTTCCGCTCGCGGCGCACACCACGTTGGTGCATACCGTCTCCGGCATCGTGCTGCACCGGATGTCGCGCATGAGGCACTCCGGAGATACGCCGCACGAGACCGCGCTGGTGATGGACCAAATGGTGGCGCGCGTGAAGGAGGTCGAGCCGGAGTTCTTCGATCGCATCGGCTCAGGCCCGCTGGAGGAAGACAAGATTCCTGAAACTCGGCTGGCGGTTAGCGCGGATCCTCGCCGCTCGCGCAATGAGTTTGACAGCGCGCTGGGCGGACGCACGTCCAAGGTGATCTCCATCGATGCCAATGCCGAGCGTGTGGCCGCGCAGGCGGTGCGCTATGTGTTGGGCCTGAGTGAATCGGAGATGGATGACGATTGCGCGCTCGACGAACTGCTGAACCCGGCACGCAACCGCTATCGGCTGGAGACTCTGAACGTCTCCATGCACTCGCCCATGATGCGCGCGTTGGAGCACGTTCAGTACACATTCCAGAAAAAGATCAGCCACACCGCCGACTCGCAGGACCAGCGGCATCGCATGGTGCCGGCATCGCGTCCCCTTCTTGCCGCCACGGATTGCCCTGAGCCGGATTATTTGACGCCGATGCTGATCCGTGGCAACGCCGAGGTCGAGCCGCTTTATACCCAGGCGATGGAGGAGGCGTGGGCCGCCAAGAACAAGCTGCTCGCTCTGGGAGTGCCCAAAGAGTTCGCTGTGTATGTGCTGCCTAACGCTACGGCGGTACGCCTGGTGGAGAGCGGCAGCCTGCTGCATCTTCTACACAAGTGGACCATGCGCACCTGCTTCAACGCGCAGGAGGAAATTTATTTCGCTTCGATGGAAGAGCTGGATCAGATTCGCGCCGCGCATCCTAGGCTGATGCGCTATGTGGGTCCGCCCTGCGTGGTGCGCAAAGGCAACGCATATCCTGTTTGTACAGAAGGCAGTCATTTCTGCGGCGTGAAAGTGTGGGAAAACTTCCCGCACGCGCAACGCCTGCTTTGATTTTTAGCAGAGCCGCGACCGTGAAGGAGCGGGGGTTGGGTTGGTCGTTGCCGCCAAGCGAACCCCCGCTCCTTCACGGTCGCGGCTCTGTTAGCGTTCGTAATGCTCATTGATGGGTCGGGAAACAATCCCATAAACGCGGCTGGCCAGTGCGGCGCGCTCCGTCTCGGATAGATTCGCGGTGTCGATGGTCTCATGCAGATGCACGGTGATGGTCGCCGGATTCAGCATCAGACTGTTCTTGCGATTGAATTCAAAGGAGCCGACGACGCTGATGGGCACGATGGGAACTTCCAGATCGCGCAACAAACGAAAGATTCCATTCTGAAAGGGGCCCACTCGCCCATCGAGCGTGCGGCGTCCTTCAGGAAACACGATGAGGCTGACGCCGCTGGCCAATGCCTCCCGCGTCTGCAGCACGAGGCGGCGCATGCTGCCAGGCGTGCGCTGGTCGGCGACAGGAATGTTGCCAAAGCGTTTCATCAGCCAACCATAAAAAGGTATGCGGAAATGCGACTCCAGTTCCCAGCCGCGAAAATATTGCGGAATCGATGAATACAGAATGAATGGGTCGAACAGGTTAACGTGGTTGCCGATGAAGATGGAGGTGCGCGTGGGATCAAATCCAGGCGAGCGCTTCACGACGAGATCCACGCCCGTCAGCCGCACAATATTGCGCGCGAAGAAGCGCTGGAATGGATCAGACTTTCTTGGGTCGATGAACAGAGCCACCACGATCAACGTGGGCACTGCCACCACAAAGTGCGCCCAACTGATAAGCCAGATGAATATGCAGCGCAGGATGAGATAGATTCGCTTCATGGGTTTTCCGGGAATTCCAGACCCTGCATCAGGCAATAACATTTAGCGCCGCGGGCAGCACTTCAATCCGCTCGCATTGCGCTGTGATCACTTCACCATCCACCATCATATCGATCGGGGCATCCAGCGCAAACTCCACGCGGCGCACAGCCCGTCGCTCGGCTAGTGGATGATGCACGTGCGAGCCGTCATACAGGCGATGCAGATTGGCGAGCAGCCCGATGCGGCTAATCGGTCCCCAGCGCACCAACTCGATTAGTCCGTCGCCGCTATTGGCCTGCGGCGCGATGTGCATGGTCCCGCCGGTAAACTGAGAATTGTTGAATGTGAGGAACAGGCATCGGCGCTGGTCCATTTGCGCATCGCCATCGGTACGCAGCGGGAATGCGCGGCGACGTAACCGGAGCAGCGAGACCAAAATTCCCAGCAGATATCCCGCGGGGCCAAGCGGCTTGAAGCTGCGGTTGGTAAGAGTGGCGACGTCGGCGGGAAAGCCGATACTGAGCAGGTTGATGTAGTAGAGAGTGCCACCTCGATAGGTTAGTTGCAGCACATCGCAGGGCCGGCGTTTACCAGCCAGCAGAGACTCCGTCGCGTACGCCGCGCCGCGGTCGCTGAAGTCGCGCAGGAAGGAGTTGCCGGTTCCCAGAGGCAGGAAGCCCAGAGTCGGAGGTTCGCCGTTCAGTGCCTCGGGGAATAATCCGTTGATGATCTCGTAGGAAGTTCCATCGCCGCCCACGGCAAGAAAGCGGCGATATCCGGCCTGATACGCCTGGCGCGCCAACGCGATGCCATCGCCGGAATGTCGAGTCTCGGCAACTTCAATCGCAATGCCCGCGCGACGTAGTTCATTCAGCGCAGGGCCTGCGAGCTTCCCGCAACGGCCCGCGCCGGCGGCGGGGTTCAGCACCGCGAAGAATGTGTCTGGTTGAATCATCGCCAGTCGGTTTCCTGTCTGTTGATCTACAAGGACTGAATCGCAGACCGCTCGATCTGTTCACGAATCTGCTCGGCCAGCATATTCCGTTTGATCTTCATCGACGCGGTGCGCGGGAAATCACTCTCCCAAAAAATATAGCCATGAACACGCTTGAAGTCCGGCAGGCGGCGGTTGCGCTCGGCGATCTGCTGGAGCAGCTCATCGTTAATGGTTTTGCCAGGTTCGAGATGAACGGCCAGCACCAGCTGCTCGCCGGACAGGGTGCGCTGGGGCCAAAGGTAGTTCGTGGCGAAGATGCAGAACTCCTTGATGGGCAGCCCCTCGAATGAATTCTCGATGTCCTCGGGATAGATGTTCTTTCCGCCTTCGGTGACGATCATGTTCTTTTTGCGCCCGGAAAGTTGCAGGTGCCCGCTCGAGTCGATGTGGCCCAGATCGCCCGTCATCAGCCAGCCGTTGACGATGGTTTCGTCCGTCAGCTCGGGATCATCAAGATAATGGGACATGACCATCCTGCTGCGTACGGTAACTTCGCCGACGCTCTCGGCATCGGGATTGGCAATGCGCAGTTCGACTCCGGGCAGCGGCTTGCCGACGGTGTCGGCGCGAAACGGGCGCATGTCGTTCAGCGTGATAGCCGTGCCCGCTTCCGTCAGCCCATAACCATTGGCCACGGGTATACCCAGGTCGTAGAAAAATTGCAGGGTGGTGGCCTCAGTGAAAGCGCCGCCTACGAACAGGCCCCGCAACTCTCCACCGAAGGCGCTGTGTACCTGCTTCAGCAGCATGCGGCTGAGCTGCGCGTTGGGCTGGCTGCGGGTGAGCAGTCGATTCAACGCGATCAGGAAATTCAACATCCCACGCTTCATGGGCGGCAGTGCGGCAAAGCGCGCGCGTAATCCAATCTCCAAATTCTTGAGCACCATGGGCACCAGCGCCATGTAGGTGATCTTGTATCTGGTGAACGCCTCGCGAATGAACTCGGGCCGCAACGAGCGCAGATGCACCACCGTCGCGCCGCACACAAACGGACCAATGAAGCCGACCATGAAGTCGATGGCGTGATTGGTGGGCAGAATGCTTAGGTAACGCACGCCGGGCCAGAAAGGGTAGAGCGAAGTCAGCGCAACACACTGCTCGAGATAATTCTCGTGCGTCAAAACGCAGCCCTTGGGGCGTCCGCCGGTACCGGAGGAATAGACGATGGCTGCCCAGTCTTTGCGCGCGCGGGCGACGAAGGCGGGTTCGCCGTCGCCGTGAGCCTCTTCCCAACGGCTCGCTCCAGCGAGGTCCGTTTTGGCAGGCGCTTCAGTAACCAGCACCGTCGGCATCTTCCATTCTTTGAATTCCGGCGACTGGGTAATGGCGCGCCACAAGTGATACTCAATAATAAGTACGCGCGCCTTGCAGTGAGTGAGTAGTTGTAAGTGCTCCGGCGCAGTTAGTTTGTAATCAAGAGGAACGATGACTCCGCCGGAATGCAGGATGGCGTAGGCGGAGATCAGCCACTTGGACTGATTGGTCATGATGATCGCGCCGCGAGAGCCTTCCACGAAGCCTGTGTCCTGCAATGCACGCGCCAGCGGCAGCGCGACATCGCCAAACTGTTGGTACGTCAGGCGGCAGTTCTCCCGCTCACGGTCGGCTTCAATGAGACACGTTTCATTGGCCCACTCCGCCAGCGCATCGCGCAGAGCAGCACCAAGCGACGGATATTGGCTGAGATCCTTCATCATGGAATTTGCCACGGAGGCACAGAGGCACGGAGATTTGAATGGCTAAAGAACAAAGCGCTTTATCCCATCCTTCACAAGGCGCGAGTCGAAATTGATTAAAAGACCAATCTTGGCACCGGTCACGCGGAGGTAAGTCAGCACCTGCACATCAAAAATGGGGTCCATACGCGCACACTCTTGATCTCCACAACGACAACTTCTTCGACCAGCAAATCCAGGCGATACTCGCCAACCGATTTTTCTTTATAAACAACAGGAAACGGAGGCTGTCGTCGATACTTAATTCCGCCTAAATCAAATTTAAAGCACAAAGCTGCCTCATAAGTCGATTCCAAAAGGCTTGGACCAAGATGGCGATGAACCTCGATCGCGCATCCAATAATTCTTTCTGTCAGTAAGTTTAACTTTTCCAATCTCCGTGCCTCTGTGTCTCCGTGGCAATTACAGGCGGGACTGGATGCGATCGGCCAAGGTGCGAAAGTCACTGACTCCTTGTAACTCGTAATCCGGCAGCTCGATACGGAAGTGACTTTCGAGTTTCGTCAACAGGTCGAGCGCCTGCAGGCTGTTGATACCGAGCTTCTTGAAAAAGTCGTCGTCCGGAGAAAGTCCTTCGCGCGGCACGTTGAAGTGCGCGGCGGCCAGTGTCAGTATCTCCTCAATGGTCTTATCGATCGTCGGCATCATTCGTACTCCGGTTCATCTGTTTGGTGACTTCTCTTGTAAACTCTGTGTCTCCGTGGCCATTCTTTCGTCAAGGCAAGTAGGGCAGCGCGTCCGTGCTCTCCACGAATTTGCGCAGCGCATCCTGTACCACGGGGCGGCGAAACAGTTCGCAGAAAATATCGATCTCCATTTTCAGTTCCGCGCGCGGGATCGGCTTGATGAACTTCTTGGCGTGCGCGCTGGTGAGGCGGTCGAATTTGCTGACCTGCGCGGCGGTGGCTCGCGCCACGCGCAGAGCTTCGCCCTCTCCCACCACTTGACTCACCAGGCCGACGGCCTGCGCTTTGGCGGCATTGATGCTGCGGCCAGTGAGCAGGATGTCGCGCACCACTGCGTTGCCCAGATCACGTTTCAATCGCGGAATGCCGCCGAACCCCGGGATGATGCCGAGACGCAATTCTGGAAAACAGAAGCGCCCGGTCTTGTCGGCAATGATCAGATCACAGGCCAGCGCCAGCTCGAAGCCGCCACCGAAGGTAACGCCTTGCACCGCTGCGATGGTGGTGATGGGCGCGGCGTCGATGGCATTCATCACCGCATGTATGCGCTCCAGAAAACTGCGCACGCCTGCCACGCGCTCCTCCAGTCCCATCTTGAGCGAGCCTGCATAGAGTTCCCGCAGGTCCGCGCCAGCACAAAAACCGGCGGGCTGTTTGCTATAGATAATCAAGGCCGACGCGTCGCTTAGCTGGGCTAGGCAACTCACAAACTGTTCCAGATCGGCGAGCGTCTCCGTGCCGATTTCATTGCACGGAAGGCGGTGCAGCGCCAGCTCGATTACGCTGCCGGAGAGTTCCCAGGAAAGTGTTTTGCCCTGATATCGATTCATGCTTCCTGCTTTTTATAGAGCGCTGCAATCATATCGCAGTGCCGCTCGGCGATGGCATCGCGTTTCAACTTTCCATTTGCCGTGAGCATGCCATTCTCGATGGTAAACGGCTCGTCGGACACAGTGTAGGCGTAGATGCGTTTGTAATGGGGCTGTGGCTCGTTCATCTCGGCGAGCGCATGATTTATATCGGTGCGTTGCACATTGCCGGTGAAAAGCGCAGTCAGGTAGCTGCGGCCGTGGCCCATGAGGACGACTTGTTGCACGCCGGGGATTGCTCGCTGAAGTCCCTCCTCAATGGGCTCGGGCGCAATATTGTGGCCGGAGGCCAGCACGATCAGATTCTTTAGCCGACCGGTGATGTTCCAGTTCCCGCTTGCGTCCACGGTTCCCTGGTCTCCAGTGTGGAACCATCTGTCGCGCATGGCATGCGCCGTCGCCTCCGGACGATTCCAATAGCCTGCGAAGATGTGCGGGCCGCGCGCCAGCACTTCGTCGTTCTCTCCAACCATCATCTCGATGCCATCAATGGCCGGACCCACGCGACCCGGAGCGATCTGATGGGGATAATCCATGGTACAGATGGCGGTGGTCTCTGTGAGTCCGTAAACCTGCAAGATGGGGATACCGAGCATCATAAAAAAAAGTTGCGTTTCCTTCGACAGAGCCGCCGAGCCGCAAATCAGCGCGCGCAGATTTGCCCCGACCTTCCTGTGAATCGCGGGGAATAAAAGTTTCTGCGCCAGCATCAGTGACATCCTCGGCCAGAAACTACCGCCCGCCGCCCCGTTGTTGTGGCGCGCCATCCAGAACTGCCTTGCGCGGCGAAATAGGATCAGCAGGGGGCCGCCACGCTGTTCCATCTGCTCTTCTATATTAGCCCGCATCCTTTCCAGAAGAATGGGCACGTTCAGGAAGTATTCCGGCGCGGCTAGGCGCATTTCGTTGGTCAGTTTGTTCAAGTCAGTGGAAAGAGTCAGCAGGCTATTGCGCGACAAACAGCTCAGCAGGAGAATCCACGAGCCTGCAAAGCAAAATGGCAGGTAATGAAATACCTTTTCAGTATCTTCGTGCTGGCCCATCAGCAGATCGAGGCGGCTGCCCGTGCAGCGCAGCATGTGATTCACGTTGCCGGTGGTCAACATCACGCCCTTGGGCTCGCCGGAGGTGCCCGACGTGTAAATGATGGTTATGGTGTCGGCATCGCTTAGGCTGCATGGCGCGGTCTTTTCCTCCGTCGTTGCGCCCAGCACTTCATCCACTAAACCCATGCGCGGAGCCGCTGCGCCCGAAGAAAGAAGCGGCGCGATCTCGCCCAGCAGCTTTTCGTCGCCGCATATTAGGAGCGCGGGTGCGCAATCCTGAATCATGCCCACCAGTTCACCGGGTGCCTGGCGCGAGTAAAGTGGCACGGCGATGCCGCCCTCGGCCATGATGGCCAAATCGAGCGCGGCCCATTGAATGCTATTGGGCGCGAGCAGCGCACAGCGGTCGCCCTTGTGCAGTCCGGCAGTACGGAGAAACGAGCGAGCGCGGCGAATCATTGTCAACAGTTCGTCGCCTGTCGCCGTAACAAGGTTCTCGCCGCGCACCTCTTGCAGGACGGGCTGCGCCGTCGCAGCCTCCAGCCGGGCGAAGATGTTGTCGAGAAAGTTCATGCGCCGTAATTTTCCGCCAACCGCTGTAAATTTGGACTGAGCGGCGGGAGGTAATCCTCCCAGCCGTAGATGCCGGTTCGCACGGGGAACTCCGGGTAGCGGCGCTGCACGTGCTCTTCAAAATAGACGCCCATGCGAGCCATTGTCTTCAAATTGGTAACGACTGTTTTGCCAATCGCGTCCTGAATGGACTCGCGTTCGCGCACCAGACGGCGCAGGATGTGTCCCAGCTTCTCTTCCAGGTCCGGGTCATCGACTTCCAGCAATAATTCGGGCTGGCCGCGTTCGCGCATCAGATTGCGGATGCGCTCGTCCATGGTAATCCCGGCCGAGGCGACGAGACCCGGCATGGAAGTAACGATGCCGTGGAAGCGCGAAGAGACCATCATGTCGCAGCGGCGCAGGACGCTGACCATCTGATACATGTCATAGGCATCGGCGCGGAAAACGGGCGCGCCGCCGCCGAGTATCGCCGCCACGCGATGGCACGCGTCGGCATCCAGGCGCTCCATTGAGACCAGCACGGGGAAGACCGGGTAGTCCTTGCGAAACATCTCGATAGCGCGCGCGAATGCGGTTAGATAGCGTTGGTAGGCTGCGTCCACGCTGGGTCCGGCGTTGTGAAAATAGATGGAGCGGTAATGGCTCTTCTTGAACGAGCCGGTGAGGGTGCGCGCCACGCCTTTGGCAAGAGACGCGCGCACGGGCCACCAGAACGGATTGATGGGGCACAGGGCCAACAGTGGCATCGTGCCATCCCAGCCGGAGGAGCGCAAAACCTTCTCGGCGTATGCCGGTGGATGCGGCTCAAATGTCCATGCCGTATCCGTTCCAAGTTCGCTGGCGATGCCCAGTTCACGCAGCACGTTGCGCGACTCCTCATTGCGCGTGATGACGAGCGAATCACGGCAGTAGCGGCTGCACATGCGCGCCAGCAGCGGGTCCATATGTCCGGCCTCCGCGCCGTAGCCCACGGAGAGACGGTTTTGCGCGGCGGCGAGGCCCAGCGACCCAATCATCATGGTGGTCAGCGCATTGGCGAACTTGCTCTTGAACATGGAGCCTTCGCAGGCCACCACGCCGTCGTAACAAGGAATTTCGCGAGACAGGAATGGCGGGAAAATGTCCGGGAGCAAGACTTGCCTGGCATCGCCAAAGTAGCCGCGCGAGAGTTGGAAATTCTGGCTGAGTACGCTCATCTCGACGCGCTCGGGGCCGAGGATGCGACGGATCTGGCGCATCATCTCCTCGACGCGCACGTCGGCGCCCGTGTTGCGTGTGCCGTTGTATCCGGCAAACAACAACTTCAATTTTTCGCCGGGCCGCCAACTGGCGCCCGCGCCCATCATCCACCTGAGTTTGGCGGTCTCGATCAGGCCGCTCACCCAGGCTTCCAGCAGTTGATCCATCATCGAGGTGAGGCTCCGGCCAAGTGCGAACCCGGTGCGGGCGTCTGGGTCGAACCAGGCCAATCACGGTATGGGTAAGTGAAATGATGCTCGCGGCTGAACTGCAACAGCGGCAGGCAGTAATTGGTGAATGGTTCAGGCGTGCGGCCCGTTTCTTCGACCACGCGCGAGTTATCAAAAACAGTATTCCAGACCAGATACGGCAGGAACACTTTCAGCAGCGTTGCGCCGAAGCCGATGCCGCCGCCGAGGTGCGTGAGCGCATGGATCGTGCCCGAGAACGGTTGCTGCAGCCACGGCAAATAAAGTGGCGGCCTGCGGTGGCGCGCGCGCGCCAGATGGTCAGTGATCTGCCGGAAGTTCAGCGAACCTGCGCCGGAGGAAAGGTGGTAGATCTCATGCCGAGGTCGCTCCATCAGATGGATGGCGACCACGGAGTCGGCCACGAAATCCACGGGCACGATGTCCAGTCGGGCCGTCGGCTGGAAGGGCAGCACGCGCAGTCCGGCGAGGATGACGAACGCGCGGGCCATGTCAAATTGCGTGGTCTCGCCATGGCGGCTGTTGCCCAGCACGATGCTGGGGCGGAAGATGGTGCGCGAGACCTCAGGGAGCAACTCGCGGACCATGTGCTCGCAGAATTTTTTGGTGCGCGCGTACGGATCGTAATCGTTGCGGTCCCACTCGACGGCGCGGTCTTCCTGGACCATTTCGTTTGAGCGTACGCCGGCCACGGCCACGGTGGAGACGTGACTGAAGCGCCGCAGCCCGTGGTGGGCGTGGGCGCGGGCAGAGAGTTGAGCCACTTCCAGCGTGCCGCGCAGATTGGTGTTCAGGCAGGCCTTCTCGGATTTGCGATTGAGCGAAGCCGCGCAGTGGATCACGGAGCCAGTAGATTCCACCAGATATCGGTACATCTCCGGGGCCAGACCAAAATACTTATCGGTGAGGCTGCCGCGGAATATGGTGATGCGGCTGCGCAGATGATTGTGAAAGCGCGGAAAATCAAAATGAGCCTGGAAGGAGCGCCAAAGACGGAGTTCGGCGTCATGGTCATCGCGCGCGCGCACCAGCAGATTCAGTGGCTCGCTCGAGCGATCGAGCAGTCCTGCGGCGATGTGCGAGCCGACGAATCCAGTGGAACCGGTTAGGAAGATGGCCATGTCGGCACGGGCCTCTCTGGCAGGGAGCCGACGGCTGGCTCCAGCATGTGAAATTCACGGCTGGGACGCGATTCCAGCGGACGGCCCTCGATCAGCGGATACGACCAGCGGCGCTGTGCCGGAACGTGGATGTTGATCCAGTACTCCCACCAATCCACCGAGCGTGGGTCATAGCTGAAGTCGCGCTGCTCGGCGGCGGGCAAAGCGTGCGAGTGTAACTCCACGTTGTCCGCCTCGAAAACATGCTCGTTGAGCAGAATAAACGGCTCGTAGAGCTCGATAATTTTCTCGACACGGTCGAGATTTCTCTCGCGCCGCGCAAACCGCGACTTCATGAACGCCAGCGGCGGCGTAGTCTTCTGGATTGCGCGGATCAGCTTGCGCTGCTGTGGCGCGGAGAAGGCCTGATAGCGTTTTTTCGATACAGGGATGGTGTCGAAGCGCAGGCGCAACCAGGAGTCGAAGTCCTTCTGGGCGCGATAGAATTTGCGATGCGCCAGACCGGTCAGCTCGATGGAGCGGCGCATGTCGCAGGGGTTGGTGGCCGACGAAGCGAGGTGATACAGGCGATGATGACGCCTCTCCATGAGTGCCGCCGAAATCAGCGTCATGCCGCGGCAGACCAGATCCACCGGAATGACATCCAGGCATTTGCGCTCATTGGTAGGCAACTGTCTGAAGTAAGTTCCCAGCAGATACGACAACGGAGCCGAGGTGTTGATGCCTTCGTTCCAGCCCCGAAAGGGTTCCTCGACGGAGGATTCCACGATGGAGGGGCGCACCACGGCGATGGGCAAGTTTTTCCCTCGGCTCGCGATCAGTGCCTCGCCAAGGCTCTTGGTAAGTGTGTAGGTGTTCGGCCAGCCGAGCGCCTTAGCGCGCTTGATGCCAGCCGTGGTGAGCCGATTGCGCAGCCAACGCTTACGTTCCTTATCGATTTGCTTTTCCAGCACATTGCCCTTGACCACTTGGCCGTCGGACTTTTTCGAGAGAACCAGCAGCCTCAGCTCTTCGGTTACGGCGGGGGTCTCCGCGCGCTCCTCGATCTGGCGGACCTGCTCGCGCAGTGCCTGCCATTCCTTTTCTGAATTAAAGTCCGCGATGTGCAGCGGCGTATAGTTGGGCGTCTCCACTTCGTTCACGCGACCGTCGCGCGCACCCACCACGTAGCAGGTGGATAAATGGAGCATGGCGGCATGGTCGCACTGGCGCTGCAAATTGATGAGATGGTCCGCCGAATCCACGTTAGTGGACAGCGCGTCGCGCAGGTCTGGGTTGAAGTCGGTGAGTCCGGCGCTGTTGGCGATCAGGTCGAGTCGCGGCAACAAGCGAGCCTTGGTTTCCGCGTCGAGGCCCAAGTCAGGTTGGGTAATGTCACCCTCCACCACCACCACTTTGTCACGCAGGAACGCAGCGAAGCCGTCCCCATGCTTTTCCACCAGCGGGTCGAAGGCGGGTGATTCCCTGATGATCTGCTCGAATCGATCCAGGCCGCTCTTCTTGCCCTGGCGGCGGATCAGCAGATAGATGCGCCCGATCTCCGGCAGCTTTGTCAGCAGGTGGATCAGCCAGACTTTGGCGATGAAGCCGGTAACACCGATGAGCAGAATGTGTTTGCCCGCCAGCGCCACGTGAACCGAGAGGGGTGCTTCGGGTGGGTTCTTATGATGACGGCCATCGAAGTGGACCACCGGATGAGTGAGCTTCACGAAAGGGCGCTCCGTGGTGGCGACGGAAGCCAGCAGCAACTCCGGGTTTTTCTGTAGCTGGAGTTCGCTCAAAACCCATTCGCGCGGTGTGCGGCCATCGGGCTTGCGACCAATCAAGGGTGCCAGGCTCCGCCGCGGCGGGACCACCGGGCCAATCAGCCGACCCGTGGCCAGCCCGTCGCGAAACTCGAGGCGGTTGGCGATTAGATGCTCGACACCAAAATGTCGTGCCAGCGGTCGCATGACGTGGTCCAGCCCCTGGCTGACCAGTATCACCCGTCCGTTCATCCGGCGGACCTGATCCACCGTAGCCAGCAAGCGGGACATGCCGCGCTGCTTCATGCGAGGCTTCAGTTGGTATTCGAAATATTCCTCGCCGAGCAGGTCCAGCCGGTCCTGGCTGATGTGGCGCAGTAAGGCATGCAACACGCGCGTGGCCCACTCGCGATCCATGAGGTAGAGCAGTGGACGCAGCAGGACTACCACAGCCAAGGCCAGCCGGCGCAGAGACCGCTCGAAGAAGCTCTGGGCGTTGCTGGTGAAAAAAGCCACGGGTCGAACCGCACCCAAGTCCAGTAGGCTGCCTTCCACGCGCCAGAAAATATCCGGCCCCGCTCCCGCCACAGGACCTGGAGGAAGACCTGCTGCGACGGAAGACATGTCGTCTAACTTATTCAATATAAAGCTCCAACCTACTGTCTGCTATCCGGCTTGAAGGCCCGGCCAGACACAAATCGACATATATCATTCTATGCGACCAGAAACTGGGAATGCAACCTGAGATAGTCCTGGAAAGTGCTACCCATCTCACCCTAGACTGGGATAGCATAAGCGTTTATGGGTCATTTTCCCACCCTGGAAACCCTCCTGAATTATTCCACTAAATAGTTGTTACCAGGCCACTCAGAGGGCGTAGAATGCACTCAAATTGGACTTCCGGCATCTGGGCGAAGTCCCGGGATCAGGAGGGATAGGACATGTCAGGGATCATGATAGGTTTGATCGTCTGGAGCGTGTTGACCGGTATTCTGGTCGTGCTAATGATTTATAGGGCTACTCTGGTAAATCACGAAGACGACCAGTTGTTCCTTAGCGCGGGCGAAAACTCCATGGCCCGCGAACAGGCGGAACTGGTGGTACAGCTCAACAAAATCGAGCCGATAATAAAAGGTGTTGCGTTGGCCTCCGGTATTCTACTAATGGCGCTGGGCGGAGTGTGGGTCTATCAGAGTTTCCAGGCCCCCACAATTCTTTGAAGCCAACGTAAGCGTGATCGTCACCCCTGGATGCCAGTACGCATCCGCATAGCTGGTGGTGTGTTCGGACAGGCATTGTGTTGAACGGGACGAAGTGCGAATCTGATGGTATGACATTCAGGTTCACCCAGCGCGCGGATTGCGCCAATACGGCCAAGCTGCGAAGCTGCGTGCTGGCTTCGCTGCTTACGGTCGCTCTCCTGCTGACTAGCTCATGTAATCACCTACCGGCTACGGCGGATGCGGACGCTGCGCGCTCCCTGGCGTTCATTGGTAATGAGGCCAGCCGTACTCTGAGCGTCGTCGATCTTGGCACATTGCGCATCACCAGAACGGTGCCTCTGCGCGATACGCCGTACCGCCTATTCGCCAACCTCCCGCGCGGTGAACTCTATGTTCTTAGTTCCTTGGCGGGAACTCTCACCATATTGAATGCCGCAACACTGGCCGTGGAGGGCACGGTTCGCACAGGCGCATCGCCGCAATTCATCGCGCTTTCCGGTGACGGTGGAACGGCCTATGTTGTCAACGCGGGGTCCAACAATGTTTCCGTGATTGATCTGCGGTCGCGCAAAGTTAGAGCGACAGTCGCCGTGGGCCAGCACCCGGAATTTGCGCAGTTGACGCCGGATGGAGCGACTCTAATTGTCTCGAACCGCAACAGCAACACGCTGACGCTGATTGCAACTCAGGCGGATATTGGCGCCACTGCCGACGCGACTCCGAAGGTTCTGGACGAAATAGCCGTGGGCAGTCAGCCCGGCCCTGTAGCAATCCGGCCCGATGGTCAGCAAGCCTTTGTGGCCAACGCGGGCGACGGCACGGTCTCCGCCGTAGATTTGCTCTCGCGTGGCGTCATCGCGCACATTGAGGTCGGCAGAGGCCCCAGTTACATGGCCATGAAACCTGACGGTGGTGAACTATTCGTCTCCAATACTGGCGCGGAGTCCATCACCATTATCAACACCTATACTGACGAAGTTTCTCAGTCGCTTATCGCCGGCCGCAACCCGCAACGAGTGATCACAAACGCGACTGGTTTACTGCTGTTCTACGCGACCGCCGAGTCCGATGCCGTCTCTTTCGTCAGCATCGCCAATCGCCAGCGCCTGCCCACCGTGGCGCTGGGCACGCGTCCTGGCGCGATGGCCGTCAGTCCAGGCGGTCGCTATCTGCTGGTGCTAGGGCCCGCCTCCAACGATTTGGCGGTGATCGATCCCAACGTCCCGACGTTGGTAACCAAGATTCCGTTGGGGCAGTCTCCGCGCGACATCGCGGTCATGCGCGTTCCCGTTGTTCGGTAGATTGTTTGGTGGGTGAGCCTACATGATCTCCTGCGGATTTGCAGGTGCAACGAGCCAGCCATCGAGTGGTAGCGATTCCACGGGAAGGCTGTCCTGCCACAGCGAAATTTGGAACTCGAATGGCTCGGTGGGGTCCATCAGCAAGGCAGCAAGCGAGATGCTAAGTTCGAACACCTGCTTGCACGCAGCCTTTCCCAGCGACGTGGAGTCGCTCGGAGAATCGCCGCTGCTCAGTAGAGCACAACTCCATTGCTCAGCTTCCGTTTTGCCCGCCGCATTCAGCGCCAGGTCCACTCGGACGCCGGTGGATACCCCCCCCTGGCGGAGATTCACGCGTAACGCGTGCTGGTGCAGATGTTGCCGTAATGATTCAGCAAGCGCTGGCTCGGCGAAATTCACACGCAGATAGAACGAGCTGTCGCTACGTCCAAAGTGCACCTCGCGCATCACCGACGGGTGGCCGTGCATGGTGGTGGCGCGCAGGTCCGGGATGTAGATTCCGGAACCCATCCACTCGAAATAGCTGGTGACGCGACCATCAATTTGCGGGCGAATGAGCGCGGTAGGCGGCTGAAAAACGAAGGCGTGTCCGATGTGCGCGATGGGTTGCGCCAGCGCGTCCGGCACACGTCCGCCGAGGCTGCGGTAAACATTCGCCAGATGCGCGCGGAACAGCGAGTCGAAGTCCGCATCATTTGCGGTGGAATGCTCCGGGCCGTACCACCAGCACCAGTCGCTGCCTTCGGCGATCAATAATTCTTCGAGCGCCAGTTCCTGATTTTTCGCCGAGGCGTCTGCCGCGTGCTGGTCGAAGAACTCTCGAGCGGCGTGAAGCAGGTTCCAGGCCTGATTGTCCTCATCTGCTCCAATCCAGATATCGAAGTTAGCGCCGATCCATGACCCTGTCGCCAACCGAGGCAATTTTTCCGGCGCACCGTGATGGTGGAGAGCCTCCGAGACGGTCAGGCACTCGATACCTGTATCAGAAGCGAGTCGCCCGTAGAGCGCGCGCAGAAATTCGCGTCCGCTTCGTGGATAGTATTCCCACGCATTTTCGCCGTCGAGGATCACCGGTACCAAGGCGTCCTGCCCCTGCCGCAGCACCGGCGCGGCCGATTGCTGAATCCGTCCCACCAGATCGGCGGCCGCGGCCTGCGCATCCATGCGCGAATACACAAAGCCGATCAAATCAGAAAACTCCTGATCACGAAAAAGGAAGTCCACCGCGCCCGATGGCGTGTCATAACGATAGGGCTGATAGAGATGATGGGCGTTGATCAACTCGCCAGACTCATTGCGATAGAACGGCATGCCGAGCGAGTTGCCCAGGATGCGCTGGTCCGTGGCCATCCAGCGGAAACCGAGCGACGCGCACAGCTCGGCCACCTGTGGCGAGACCGATCCCTCCGATGGCCACACGCCCGCCGGTTTGCTCCCAAACATTCGGGTGTGTAGCGCGATGGCCCGATCGAGTTGCGTGCGTGCGTCCTCGGGGCGCATGAAGCGTTGACGCGGAAGCGGCACGCCGGGATGCGGCTCGCGCGCGCAATCGGTGTCGCACAACAGCGGCAGGATGGGGTGATAGAAGGGTGAGGTCGATATTTCGATCTGCCCGCGCTCGGCGGCCCGGCGGTAGGCCGGGATGATCTGCCGCAGAAGATGCTGCTGGCGCTCGCGCAGCAGCGCTTGATCCTCCACCGTGTAGCCGCGACCCTTGGCAGTAAGCGCTTGGATGGCGGGGTCGTGGTCATGATAGAACTCGTCGAACCATGCGAGTTGCGAGAGCACCTGCAAATCCGCAAAATCCGATTTCTGGAAAAAGGGCAGCGCACGCTCGGCGCTGAACTGTGCCGCCGCGTAGCGATCGTAGAGTTCGCGATAGCGCGGGTAGCGCGAGATCAGGTGATCCACGTTGGCTTGAAACAGCGAGTTCAACGCGGCGACGTGGTCCTCCATGCGCAACTCGTCGGCAGGCTTGTAGGCAATCTGTTGGACCGGTTCATTGGCTTGGTCCACGGCGTACTCTTCGAGCTGAGTTAGCAGCGAAGGCACTAGGTTGAACGTGGCATGGACAGTGGGGAACTCCTCGAACAGCGCCACCATGCCGTAGTAATCCTTTAGGGCGTGCATGCGCGTCCACGGCAACCGATAGACGCCGGTGAACAAGTCCTTGTAATACGGCTGGTGCATGTGCCACAGCAGACAGAGGCGAATTTTGTGGTTGAGTGAAGGCATGTTTCAAGCTGGGGTAAAATCCGGCGGAGAGTCTGTGCAGCCGGGGGCGGCATCAGTCCACGGAGTCGGTGAGAAATGTTTTGGAGATATGATCATGCCAGTAGAGCTTTTCTTCATCCACCAGAGCCCAGATAAAACCGAACAGGAATGATCCTGCGCTAACCAGCGCACCTGCCACCCGAATCAACCGCTGCTGGCGGCTTGCCGGGCGACCGTCAAAGCTGACCACCCGTATGCCCGCGGCGCGCATGCCCGGCGTTTCGCCGACTACGCCCAAGAATAGTGCGCCGTACAGTAAGGCAAGTAACAGGGAACCACAAAGCATGCCAGCCAGCAAGAAAAGTTTCAGCGGGGGCTGGCCCCCGATCCAATAGAAAGGGGCGGCGAATAGCGCGATTCCGCATAGTATGTATGCCAGATCGCGCCCGTGTCCGGCCATGCGGCGGCTCAGCGGCGCGATCGGCAACGCCTGCCACTGCTGCCACACGGTCTCTTGCGCGCCAAAGAACAACGGCGCCTGTGGTGGGTAATGATTTACGAGCGGCGGCGCAACGTTTGCTGGGGGGACCTCTCCCAGCGGTTGCGCAGCGGGTGCCCCATCGCTGTGCGCAATGGTCTCCGCTATATCTCCGGCGAGGCCTTGCTCCGCAGGTGCCAGGACTACTTGCTGAATCGGCGGGATCGTCTCCATATGCGCTATCTGAGGCTCTCGATAGTTGCGCTGTCGCCCAATTTTTTGCTCAGGAGCCTCTTCTGACGTGGGGAACGGAACTAAGTTCTCCGCCTCCACCAGGACAGGCTGGTCGAAGGGTAGGGGCAGAGTTTGCCCCTGGCGGCGCGCCCTGAACCGCTCCACTTTAGAGTGTATTTCGCGGCGCACATGATCCGGCATCACCGGACGCGGCGGCGCTGCAGGGGCGATGTTCAAAGCAGAAATACTTGCCACCGCGTGATGGGACGCCGAATCTTCCGCAGTCCCCGCCACTGTGGATTCGCGTGCTGCAGTTAACGGAGATGCGCTCACCTTAGGCGGCAGCCTCCGCCCGCATTTCTGGCAGCGGACATCCATCCCCAGATTGTGAAATCCACAAGTTGGGCAGTCGCGCTGCAGACGAAGAGGGGCCGGCTCTTGGTTAGTATGTTGGGGATTGAGTTGCGCAAATGCTTGCGCCATGGCAGGCCGCTCCGGAAGGTGTTGCCGTTACAAAATCCTATTCACGTCATCGCCTTGCAATACGCCGTGGCCACATGCTACTTTTCGGCTGGTGGCCGACTTGGGCCGCTGAAAGCATCACCCGTCAGGAGCTTGCTTGGGGACCATCGCGAAGGCGCTGAAATACTTAGTTACCATAGCCCTGCTGGTATTGCAGCCTCTAATTTGTCCGCGCCCGTTATTAGGGCAGGTGCCTCCAGAGCTACATTCCACTCCCGCTCCCACTATCCTCGCTGTCCCCCATGCCATTTCCGCCACTTCTCCAGTGGACATGAAGGCCGACGCGCAGGAGAAAGTTGGCGATCTTTATACTTTGACGGGCAACGTCGAGATCACTCGCGATGACATGCGTCTCACCGCCGACCGCGTGGACTACAACGCCGTGAGCGGCGCCGCCATCGCCACCGGGAATGTCCGCTTCAGCCAATTGGGTCGCAATGAGCAGATGCAGGCGGAGCGCGCCGAATACAATCTTCATACCGGGGCCGCCAACTTTCACAACGTGGAGGGCAGTCTCGGCGGGCTGGCGCGTTCCTCTGCGTCACTTCTGGTAACCACTAATCCCATTTATTTCAATGCCCGCCGCGCTGAGCGCGACGAATCTGGCGAGTACCGCGTCTTCGACGCCGAAATTACTGTATGCGATCCCGCTGATCCCACTTGGACGTTCTCCGCGCCGCGCTCGACTATCCGTCCGGATTCAGATGCGGTCATTCACAGTGCCACGCTACGCGTCTTGAAAGTTCCGGTACTCTATCTGCCGATCCTCTATCGCTCGCTGGGTGTTCGACCGCGCAACTCTGGATTTTTGGCGCCCTCGGTGGGCAATAATTCGCGCTTTGGCTTCGTTGTCGGCGAGGCATTCTACTGGGCGATCAATCGCAGCATGGATGCCGAGCTGGGCGGCGAATACCTGAGCGCGCGTGGCTGGTCGCAGCAAGCCAGCTTCCGCTCGGTGCTGAATGCCTCCTCCAGTTTGCGACTTACTTATTATGGCGTGGAAGATCGTGGCTTCGGGCCCAACAAAGTGGATCAGGGAGGGCGATCCGCCCGCGCCGAGGGAGTCACTCGGATCGGGTCCAATATACGTGGCGTTGTGGATTTTAATTACCTTAGCTCTCTGACGTTCCGTGAGGCGTTTTCGCAGACGTACACCGAGGCGGTGAGTTCCGAGATACATAGCTTCGGATTTCTCTCACACAACCAGGGCCCGCACCAATTGAACTTATTTCTCTCGCGCACGGAGAACTTCCAAAGTCTGCAACCGAATGATGCCGTACGTTTGCGCGCTCTGCCTCGCCTGGATTATCGTCGCCTCGACCAGCAACTTTGGCGACACTTGCCGTTTCGGCTTGGCTGGGATCTTTCAGCGGGTCTGGTCAGCCGCAGCGAGCCCTCCGTGCGGACCGGGAGTGGTCTGCGCAGTTCGCTGTTTGAAAGGCTGGAGTTATATCCACGCCTATCGCTACCGTTGCGCGCCGGCGGCTCGTCATTGAATACGGAACTGGGGTTTCGTGCGACTCACTATGGCAATCGCCGCGCGGTATCTTCTCTGGACTCAGAAACATTGACGCGGGGAGTAACTAGTCTCTCGCTGCAATGGAATCTTCCCTATATTTCCCGAACGTACTCAAGTACTTGGTTGAGTCAGTCCGCGGTACGGCATGTGATCGAGCCCCGGGTGGATTTCCGTCTGGTGAATGGAGCCGGAGACTTCCGGGAAATTCTGGTCTTTGACGAGCAGGATTTGGTGACCAATACGCGGGAGTTGGAATACTCCATCAATAATCGGATACTCACACGCCGGGGTCCTGGCGGGGCTGGCAGCATGGACGAAATATTGTCCCTGGAGATCAAGCAGCAATATTACTTTGATAACGATTTTGGCGGCGCGCTCGAACTCGGGCGCCGCAACGTGTTCTTCTCGCCACTGATGCTGACTGCCTCGGCCTTTCTCGACCGCCCACGGCGCTTCTCGCCTCTTATATCCTATCTGCGCTTCCGCCCCGCCAGCCACCTGGAGCTGGAGGTGCGCGAGGACTACGATCCGGAGCTGCACCGCTTCACGCACGGCGGTCTGGTGAGCAGCGTGAGATTCGGCGAAGACTTCCTCTCGCTCAGCCATTCTTTTGTCCGGACCACGCCAACGCTGGCCGCGGCCGCCAATCAACTGGGCTTCTCGTTGGGCCACGGCAACATGACCCGCGTCGGATGGAACGCAGTGGTGGCCGGAGCACTCGACGTGCGCGCGGGCTATCTGCAATACACGGCCTTTCAAGGCAGTTACAATAACGATTGCTGCGGCATCAGCCTTGAATTCCGTCGCTTCGCCCTTGGCCCGGCGCGAAACGAAAATCAATTCCGCGTAGCCTTCTCGTTGGCCAACATCGGCACCTTCGGTACCCTGAAAAAGCAGGAACGCCTGTTCTGAGCAATTGGAAGAATGGTGAATCTATTTTTGCGCTGAGAGGTTTGCCACGCGGGCGGCCATTTCTTCGGCTTGCGGGGTTTTGTTTTGCTTCTTGTAGATATCAGCGAGTGCGTTCAGGGGCGTGGACAGCGCGGAATGGTTCTTGCCGTAGACCTTTTCAGCGATGCCCAGCACGCGGATCCAGGCGGTCTCGGCCTTCGATAACTCGCCCATGTCATCGTACATGCTGGCCATGTTCATCAGCGTGGTGCCCACCGTTGAGCCGTCGCGCCCGTAGGCTTTCTCCTGAATGAGCAGCGCCTGCTGGAAGCTGCGCTCGGCCTCTTTATATTTCTTCTGCGCGCTGTAGAGTAACGCCAGATTGTTGCGCAGCGACGCAGTACTAGAATGCTGCGCGCCATTCAGCTTTCCGGCGATGGCGATGGCTGCCGCGTAAAGCGGCTCAGCTTCTTTGAATTTTTCCTGATGGCGGTACAGCTCGGCGAGGTTACCGGAGGTGGCCCCCACTAGCGCGCTCTGCTCGCCATAGGATTTCTTGTAGATAGCCAGCGCGCGCTGATAGAGGGGCTCAGCCTCTTCCCACTTGTTCTGATCGGCGTGCAGCAACGCGAGGTTGTTCAGCGCCTGCGCCAAGTCGGCGGATTCCGCGCCCAGCGTTTTCTCGCGAATCTGGATCGAGCGGCGATAAAGCGGCTCCGCTGCCGGGTAATCCTTCCGCGTGCGATAGAGCTCACCCAGGTTATTCAGCGTGGCGGCCAGTAGAGTGTTTTCGTTGCCCATGCTGCGCTCGGCAACGCGCATGGCGCGCTGATAGAGAGGCTCGGCCTCATCCGTCCGGTCCAGCAGGCGGTAAATCTCGGCGAGATTATTGAGACTGCTGGCGACGTTGAAGTGAGTGGTCCCGAAAGTTTGCTCAGCCACTGAAAGCGCACGCTCGGCCACCGGCAGCGCCTCCTGATAACGGCCTTTACCGTACAGTTCGGAGAGCTGTTGATTCAGCGCTTCCCACTGCGCTTGCTGCGCGCGGGCCGGTGTGGCACCCAGCGCCAATCCCAGCAGACAGAGCAACAGAAAATGTGCTACGGCATCTTGTGCCTGATCAATGGATCGTGTTCGTGTAATTCGTGTAAATCGTATAGGCCGCATCTTGTCTGCAAGGCTATCACAAGCAGTGCTCGGCGTCTCTGCCTGAATCACGCCGCCTCACTGGGCCTCAATCGAGTTAACAGTATGCCGTCCTTTCTTGAACCCGCTATGGGCGCAATCTGGAGTTGGTCAGCTAACATCTGCGGCGCATCGGCGGCGCGTGCGAGGTGCTATTATAGTGGTTCCTGCGGAGCCCGCCGCAGAGTGCGGGCAGGACATCTGGGCGTTCTGAATTATGGCTTCGATCAAACTCACCACTCGAATTAAACGCCGCGCGCTGGCCGCGCACCGCGTCTATCGCATGTGGTCGCGCGTGGCCTGGGGGCTTGTACACAAGGATCATCCGCTGCTGGTGCACATCATTCCGCAGCGCCGCTGCAATCTGGCTTGCACCTACTGCAACGAGTTTGACGATTTTTCTCCGCCCGTGCCGCTCGAGGAAATGCTGCGACGCGTCGATCAACTGGCCGCGCTGGGGACCTCCGTCATCACCATCAGCGGCGGTGAGCCTCTGCTGCACCCGCAGCTTGACGAGGTCATCGCGCGCATGCGCTACCACGGCATCATCGCCGGCATGATCACCAACGGCTACCTCTTAATGCCCGAGCGCATCGAGCGACTGAACCGCGCCGGGCTTGAGTATTTGCAGATCAGCATCGACAACGTGCAGCCCGACGATGTTTCCAAGAAGAGTCTTAAAGTCCTGGACAAGAAACTCGAGATGCTCGCCGAGCACGCCGACTTCGCCGTGAACATCAATTCGGTGGTGGGTAGTGGCGTGGCCAACCCTGAAGACGCCATACACATCGCCGAGCGCGCCCTGGCGCTGGGTTTCACCACCACGCTGGGCATCATCCATGACGGCTCGGGGCAGTTGAAGCCCATCGGCGAGGCCGACCGCAACGTTTACGAGGCGACCAAGAAGTGGGGCAAGCGGCGCTTCGCGCGCTTCATTGAATTTCAGGAGAACATCGCCTACGGTCGTCCGCATAATTGGCGCTGCCGCGCCGGCGCGCGCTATCTCTACATTTGCGAGGAGGGCCTCGTGCATTACTGCTCGCAGCAGCGCGGCTATCCCGGCATTCCATTGGCGAAGTATTCCGTGGCGGACATCCGCCGCGAATACGGGACCAAGAAGGATTGCGCGCCGTTCTGCACCGTGAACTGCGTCCAGCAGATTTCCATCGTGGACAACTGGCGCGATCCGCAGACGCGTCCCGACGCGCGCGCCTCGCAGCCAGCGTCGGCAGAGCCTGCGGCGGGCCATCTGGTGCAGTCGTAGGGCGGTTCGATCAATTGAAAAAAAACCGCCAACCGCGCCCACCGCGTGACAGTGCCGCGCGCGTGAGCAAGCGGGTCGATGGAAAAAACACGTCCCGAGCGCCGACGGGTTACCTCGACCGCGTACAGGTGATACTGTAAAACTCGAAGTGTTGTCCGGGGCATGGTGTTCCGTCGGCCCGCTTGCTCACGCGCGGCACTGTCACGCGGTGGGTGCATTAAGACTCAGGAGAAAACCGTGCCAACTTTAGTTGCCGCGCCCACGCGCATCGAGGCCGCGGGCACCAAGCCCAAGATCATTGACGAATACATCGGACGCGTGAACAGCAAGACCGAAGCGGCCAGCGTCGCGCATATGCGCAGCCCCGCCGGGTGGGAAGAGCCGGGACAGACGCCCGCGTTCGACGAGTTCACCATCGTCTTGAAGGGCACTCTGACCGTGCGCCATCGCGACGGCGTGATGGAGGTGGCCGCCGGTCAGGCTGTCATCACCAAGCCGGGCGAGTGGGTGCAATACTCCACGCGCGTGGACACCGAGTACATCGCGGTATGCCTGCCGGCGTTTTCGCCCGCTACGGTGCATCGCGACACGCCGTAGCGGATGGCTGATATAGTCCGGCGTGGGAGTGGGATGTTGTAGTGATTGGAGTGACGACTCCACCGAATATTGCCGCAAGTTGAACTGCTGACCGCAAGCTGTTAGTCTGCGTACTATGCCGCGCAATGTGCCCGAGGACATCATGCCCGCGCCTCCCGCTGCGGACCCCGCTTCGCCGCCTCCCGAGCCGCATCCACAGCGGCGCTACTCGGTCCTGCGCATCGCCGGTTGGTTTGTGTTTCTTGCGCTGCTGAGCAGCTTCGCATATCTCTTTTACCTTCACGGCTACCGGCCGCTGATCGCCAACAGCAGCTCGTCCTCCACCATCGAGTTGATCCGCCGCAAGCTCGAGGTCTCGCGCGCGGCGCGCACGCTGGTGATCGGCAACTCCGCCGCCGCCGAGGGTTTTCACGCTAGCGTGTACAATCGCGTCCTCAGCGCCAGCGGCCCCGCTATCAACCTGTGCGTGCCCTCGGCGCACATGTTTCTGTTCGAGAAGATGTTACACATGGCGCTCGATCGCGGCCTTCGGCCGGACAACGTCGCCATCGTGCTGACGCCAGAATCGTTGAGTTTCAGCAGCTCGCCCTACTACGACTATCTGACCAACGACCTGAACGTGCTGAAGGTGGAATTGAATCTCGGCGATCTCCTGCGCCTGCCCCTGCATACTCCTGCCCTGAGCAACCTGGCCAATCATGCCGGACTCACTCTGCTCCGGCCCGCGCTGTTTAGCGGCGACCTGCTGGATTTTTCCTTTCGTCCCGTGCAACGTTTGAAGGACGCGGAAATTGTCGATGGCTGACTGAATTCAATGACCACGCCGGAGGCTTTTCCGGAACCCAACAATGCATTCGCGATTTGTGCGGTCGAGCCGCTCGACCAGCTCGAGCAACTGGTCGTGGCCGAGCGACAGCATCCTGAAAGCACGCGCCTCGTCGATCTGGAGCGCACGCTAAGGACATATCAGGACCGCATCGGAACGGCCGCCGCGCTGCGCGTGGATAAATTTGAGATGGGCCGGATGCGCAAGCTGCTCGCCCGCTTCACCAGCCGGGTCCCGCGCGTATTTTTAGTCCCCGCGCCTTTTTACGATCCCACCGATGTGCAGATCCCACCAGAGTTTCGCGTGGAGTTCGCGCGAGCGCTGAACCAGCTTGCAGCCGAAGTCCCTGGAGTCGCCGTGCTTCCATACCTCAGCCCCGATTGCAGCATGATGATGGACACCGTTCACCTCAATCTGCATGGCGGAGAAATTTTCAGCGCGTTCCTGCGCGAGCACATCGAGGCCGCACTTGCGGCTGGAGGGACGCCGAGCGGGAAGGCGGGCGGGAAAAATAAATGAGTGTCCTTCTACCTAACCCCGAACCCCGAATCCCCAACCCCGGACCCAACCATGCCTTTTGACGCGATTCTATTCTGGATTTTTCTCGCGGCGGTCTGGGCGCTGTGGATGCTCTCGCCCAGCGCGGTGTATCGCCGCGTGGTGCTGGCCGCGGCGGGATTCGTCTTCTATTATCTGGCCCAACCAGTTTTCGCAGTCCTGCTGCTGATCGTCACCGCGTTTACTTACCTGATTGGCGCAGGCATTCAGCGCGCCGCGTTGCCGGAACTGCGCCAGCGACTGCTGTGGCTGGGCGTCGGCTCGAGCGTGCTCTGTCTGGCCATCTTCAAATACGCCAGCCTGATGGGCCGCGCCGGACTGCGCTTTGCAGAAATTGTCCCCGGCCTGCAAAATGAGGCGGCGCAGTTCATCCTGCCGCTGGGCATCAGCTACTATATTTTCCAGGCCATCGGATACGTAATCGATTGTTACCGCCGCCAGGCTCCCGAGGGCGCCACCTTCCTTGACTACGCGCTGTTCCTGAACTTCTTCCCGCACCTCACCGCCGGGCCCATCCTGCGCAGCGCCGACTTTCTGCCGCAACTCCGCCAGCGCGCGTGTCTGGCCGCGCCGGTCATGTGGGAGAGCCTGTTGCTGATCACTTGCGGGCTGTTCAAGAAGCTGGTCATCGCCGACAATCTGGCCGGCTACGTCAATGAAGTGTTCGGCGCGCTAGGCAGCGCGTCGTCGCCTCAGATACTTCTGGCCACCTATGCCTATGCGGTGCAGATTTACTGCGACTTCTCCGGCTACACCGACGTTGCCCTCGGCGCCGCGCTGCTGTTTGGATTGCGCTTGCCCGCCAACTTCCGGTGGCCATATCTTGCAAACAGCGCGGCGGATTTTTGGAACCGTTGGCACATCTCGCTCTCGCACTGGCTGCGCGATTACGTTTACTTCTCGCTGCCGGGGCTGCGCTCCGGTTCGCTCTTGGCTCCCTGTCGCAATCTGCTCATCACCATGGCGCTGTGCGGACTGTGGCACGGCGCGGGCTGGACATTCTTTCTCTGGGGCCTCTATCATGGCGCGTTGCTGGCCGCTTACCGCGCGGGTCAGCCCTTCTGGCGACGACTGAAAGCGTTGCCCGATTGGCTGCACAATCTTTGTGCAATCATTTTTGTACAGCAACTGGTGGTGGTTGGTTGGGTTTTGTTTCGCATAGAAAAGATCGGTGATCTGCGCGTCTATCTTGGCGGCTTGTTCAATCTGGACTCACTCGGCGGAGCCTTCAGTGCGTTAAGCTCTGATAAAAAGTTGGTGGCGGGAATGCTGCTGCTATTCTGGCTCGGGCAATTCCTTCACCAGAGATATCCGCTGATCGACTACATGAAAGCCCGCCCGTGGAACCCCTGGGCCATGTCGCTGCTGTTGTTGCTGGGACTGGCCATCGTCACTTTCAAACAGTCGATCGCCGTGCCGTTCCTCTACTTCAAGTTTTAGGAGATGCCCGCGGAATGCCCGAACAGTTTCCCGAAAATGAGACCGTGCATGATGGTAGTTCGCGCGTCACCGGCGGCATAGCGCAGTGGCTTGGATACGGAATATTTTTCGTGCTCTTTGCCTCCTGTGCCTATCTGTTTTACTTCGGCGGCTACCGCCACCTGCTGGTCGATGAAAGCGCATCGTTCGCCGTTGAATTGACGATGAGAATTATCGACGCGAACCGGGACGCGCGCTTGCTGGTGGTGGGTAACTCCACGGTCGCGGAGGGATTCCGCGCCAGCACTTACAACGATCTTGCGCCGGAGGCCCGCGCGCTTAATCTGGGCATCGGGTCCGCGCATTTCTATCTTTACGAGAAGATTGTCGCGCTGTCCTTGCAGCGCGGGATGCAGCCACGGGCCGTGCTGTTGATGCTGACGCCGGAGTCGCTGAGCCTGCGACCAGGCTACGATACGTTGTTAAATGATCTCACTCTGCTGAAGACCGAGCTGGGGGTGGAAGACTACGCGCGACTGTGGCGGCACAGCCCATCGTTCCCGGCATTCCTGGAAAATTCATCGCGGCTGGCATTGCGCCCAGCGCTGTATAGCGCTGACCTGAAAGACCTGCTCACACACATGGTCCCGCGAGTGCGGAAGATCATCATCACGCAAAATTGGTTGAAAACGGCGGGCGAGCAGCCCGAGGCGTTGGAGACGGACCGTGCCTTCGCGGTCTGCGACGCCAGCGCGCTGCGCGAGTTACAGCAGACCATCGCGGCCGAACGCGCACTGCTTTCTAATAGTAAATCGACGAGCACGCGCCTGCCCGACCTGGAGGGTGTCTGGGCGGGCTATGCGCCGCGCGTGCATCAGCCGCTCGCGGTGAATGGGTTTGAGACCGAGCGGCTGGCGCGCCTGCTGGAATTTCTCGCCGCCCGCGTCCCGCGCGTTTACGTGGTACAGGCTCCCTACTTCGATCCCGATTTCGACGCCTACCCAAGTGAGTATCGCGCGGCGCTGGCGCAAACGCTGATGGCCGTCATCGCCCAGTCTCCCGGCGTAACGCTGCTGCCTGAGTTCCCCACCGATTGCAGCATGTTCTTCGATACCGTACACCTGAACCACGCAGGCGGCGACCAGTTCACCACTTACATCCACGAGCAAATCGATCAGAGCCCCGACCGCGAGGGAGGGGGCACGTTTGACGACAACAAGTGACTGTCAAACGTGCCCCCTCCCTCGCAGTCGGGGCTCTGACACACAATCCCGAAATATGGCCTAGACACCGCGTGCGAGCAGTGCGCCCCAGTGGAATCCGGCACCGAAAGCAGCGAAGGCGATGCGCTTGCCCAAGAGTGATGTCTGCTCCTGTGTCCACTCTGCTGCCGCGATTAGCATGGATGCTGACGAGGTGTTGCCGGTCTTCTCGATCACGCTGAAGACGCGATCCTGCGCCATGCCAACAGCCTGCGCGACGCGGTTCATTAGATTCTGGTTCGCTTGATGCATGAGTAGGACATTTATCTCGGCAGCAGACCATTTATGGCGCTCCAGCAGCAGCATGATCGCCGCTGGAATTTTGCGCGAGGCTTGCAGGATCACGCTGCGGCCTTCCATGTATAGAGTGCCGTCGTGTTCCAGCCGCAGATCGCGGGTGAAGCTGCCGTCGGATTGCAGCGTGTGATCCACGATTTCCGCGATGCCGGAATTAGGGCTGATCAGGCACGCCCCCGCGCCATCGCCAAAAAGAATCGCCATGTTGGGATCGGCTGGCTCGCGCCACGCGATTTCAGTCATCTTCTCCACGCCGAGCACCAGAATGTTTCCATAGCGCACCGCCAATTGATCGGCGAGCGCCATCGCGAAGAGTGTTCCAGCGCTGGCCATGGGCACGTCGAGTGTTGCCACGCCAGCGGGCAAACTTAATTTTGAAGCAGTCTCCGCCACTGGACCGGGGAAGCGACGCGGCGCGGACCCGGTGGACATAATAACCATTCCGATTTGATCCGGGTTTAGGTCCGCATGTTCAAGACACGCGCGGCCTGCGCGCGCCGCCATCTCGACGAGCGTTTCATCCACACCCGCCTGCCGTCGTTCCCGAATGCCGGAGGCCGTGAAAATCCACTCGGCCTCGCAGCCGAGCCGCGAGGCAAGCTGGTCGTTGGTGATCATAGTTTCCGGCAGGTATGCGCCGAAGGCTCGAATGAATGACACGGGAGGCACCTACTTTTTTGGCGCTCTTGGCGGCGGCTCTAGCGGTGGCTGTTGAGATATTTCTCAATGTGCGCGATGGAATCGAATTGGCGTGGATTCAAATCTGAGTCAGGAATCTTAATGCTGAAGGCCTGCTCGAGCCCGGCCACCAAATCCACCAGCGAAAACGAATCGAGCACGCCAGCATCGAACAACGACTCCGAGGGTTGGGCGGGCAGCGCAGTTTTGGATATGCCCTGAAGAATCTGCTGAATTTTCTCGCGGTCTGTCATAATCGTACTCGTTTCTCCCAAGAATTAATTATATCCGGATGTGCATGGTTTACCGAGCGCGAAAGGTAAACAGAAGCAGGCATCATTATTGTCGAAATGGATAGGCGGCTTCATTTGGCAGGGACTTCTTTATGTTCGGTGGTCACTTTAACCCAACCGGGTTTTCCGGGAAACCTTTTGACTGTTCAAGAGGGTCTCGACCGTAATATGCTGGTTATTATTGGGGCTTTCCGATGTTGGAGAGAAAAGTGAGGATCACATGCCGTTTCCGTTGAGCATGACGCTCACGATGTCCAAGTACGTGATGAAGAACCGGCTGATGGGGCGCGAGAAATTCCCGCTGGTGTTGATGCTGGAGCCGCTCCACGCCTGCAACCTTACTTGCACCGGCTGCGGTCGCATCCGCGAATACAAAGAGACCATCAAGGAAACGATACCGGTTGAGCAGTGCCTAGGCGCGGTGGAGGACTGTGGCGCGCCCATCGTCTCCATCTGCGGCGGCGAGCCGATGATCTGGCAGCCTCTCGACAAACTGGTGGCCGAGCTGATGAACCGCAAGAAGTTCGTTTACCTCTGTACCAACGGCATGTTCATCGAAAAGCGGCTGAAGGAGTTCCAACCCTCGTCGCGTTTTTTCTTCAACGTGCACATTGACGGGCTCGAAAAAACGCACGACATCTGTGTCGAGCGTGAAGGCGTGTTTAAGGCCGCTGTCGCCGGCATCAAAGCGGCCAAGGCTGCTGGCTTCATGGTTTGCACCAACACCACTGTGTACGCCGAGACTGACATGGGCGAGATCGAAGCCATGCTTGATTATCTGCAATCGCTCGGTTGCGACGGACACATGCTCTCGCCGGCCTATTCGTACAGCGCCGTGAAGACCAAGGAAATTTTTATGGATCGCGCCATGATCCGCGACAAGTTCCGTGATATCGACCGCCTATTTAACCGTTACAAACTGAACAGTTCGCCCATTTATCTCGAATTTCTGAAGGGTGATCGTGAGTTGAGCTGTACAGCTTGGGGCAATCCGACTTACAACACGCAAGGTTGGAAAGGCCCATGCTATCTGATGACCGACGCGCATCACGAAACCTATCAACAGTTGATCGACAACACGCCGTGGGAGAAATACGGCTACGGCAAGGACCCGCGCTGCGAAAACTGCATGGTCCATTGCGGCTATGAGCCAAGCGCGGCACTCGGCGTCAACTCGCGGTTGGGCGATACTTTCAAGATGATGACCTGGGCGCTCACTTCGTAGGTTTTGGCAGGCCTCGACCGGAAAGAAGCGGTCTCGCCGTTTTCGTTATTGTCAGGGACGCAACCGCTCCGTTTCGGTCCACGGCACGCCGGAATGTTCCACCCAACTCTTTTCGGAATCCTCGCGACCATCGCACTTAGTCCGGACTTTCAATGCCCAAAATATTAGTTACTGGAGGCACGGGGTTTGTCGGCAGCCATGTGGCGCGCCGTCTGTGTGAGGAGGGCTTCGCCGTCCGCGCGCTCACCCGACCCACCAGCTCACCGGATGCGCTGGCGGGCCTTGCGCTCGAAACTGTGCAAGGTGATTTGCGCGATGTCGACTCCCTGCGCCGCGCCGTTTCCGGCTGCTCCTCTGTCTTCCACGTGGCCGCCGATTACCGCCTCTGGGCGCGCGATCCGCGGGATCTCTATCGCAACAACGTGGATGGCACTGAAAATCTTTTACAAGTCGCAGGCGAGGCGAATGTCGAGCGATTCGTTTACACCAGTACCGTAGGCACGTTGCGCTTTACGGAAGACGGTCGACCCGCTGCGGAGAACGACGTCGCGACA
>SHUM01000029.1 GCA_009691245.1 Acidobacteriota bacterium
CATTCTGCGTCTCGATCCACAGCGCCGTCCCGCCCGTCTGCTCGGCGAACAGCGCGAAAGTGACACCGCGCGCTCATGCCTTTACCTCCGTGTCCTCTGCGCCCTCCGCGGTTAAGACGTTTCCGCTGAATTGAATCTGCCCCGGCACAGACAAGTTCTCCGCCGCGGGCAATGCGGTGGCCATCGGGGACAAAACCATAAGTATCGCCAGGGTAATTTCGGCCAGGGTTGTTGCGATGCGTGAGGAACTGGAATTTAGGGTGCGGATGCGCATGAGAGTCGCTCTCCTTTGAATGTACTTCTTCACTTGATTCCCAAAATGTAGCTGATAGAGATTCCCGCCGCCGAAATCAATTGGCGTCGAGGGAGCCATTATCCTTCAGACTGAGCATTGTGAAACGGAAATGCTAGTTTTAATTTCGCAGGCCCAGTACGTATAGGCCCACGCGCCTTTAGGAAAAGTTTGACTCGTCGGGCACCGCCGCGCCGGACCCAGATGACAGATTCACCAAATAATCAGAATTTGCGGCTGGGTGGGACCGCCAAAAAGAGCGTGTGCAAGGGCGGGGAAGAGATCGATAATTACATAAGAGTTATTATCAGACTCGAAAACGGGCGATTTGGAGGTTTGATTTTTGGTTGCAGGCAGGCGCCCCATTGGGGTGGTCGTTTGTGGTCAATTTGGAAAAAACCATGAACGTGTGCAATTTTGGTTTTGCCGACAATTTGGTCAAGTTGTCAGCCTCAAGAATGGTGTGAATGGTATTCTTAAATGGCCATGGAAACTCCAAAACAGGCGCTGGGAAATTTGACGGTCATCGAGTTTGCTTCGTTCGCCGCGGGACCGTGCGTGGGGAAGTATCTGGCGAATCACGGAGCGTATGTGGTGAAGGTGGAGTCGCGCCGCGCCCTCGATGGATTTCGCACACACTATCCGCCGTTCAAGGACAATATCGTCGGCGTAAACCGTAGCGGTGTCTTCGCCATGAACAACGATGGCGTAAAGAGCGTAGAGATGGATCTGAAGACTCCGCAAGGTCTGGAGCGGGCGTGCGCTCTGGTGGCCGGGGCCGATGTGGTTATTGAGAATTTTACGCCCGGCACAATGGCGCGGCTGGGTTTGGGCTATGAGGAATTGCGCGCGCTTAATCCGCGATTGGTGATGCTGAGCACCTGCAATCTGGGGCAGAGCGGGCCGCGCGCGCAACATCCAGGATTTGGATCGCAGCTAACGTCGCTGTGTGGATTCACAAGTTTAATTGGCACGGCGGATCGCACGCCAGCCATTGTTTATGGGCCTTATATCGACTACATTGCGGTTGGGTTCGCGTACATTGCCATACTCGCCGCGTTGGAGTTTCGTCGGCGGACCGGGCGCGGGCAGTATGTTGATCTGGCGCAGTATGAGAGCGGAGTGCATTTTGTTGCGCCGGGAATATTGCAGTCGCAGTTAACGGGAATGTCGCCGGGGCGATGTGGAAATCAGGACGAGACTGCCGCGCCGCACAACGCTTTTCCCTGCGCCGAGACGGATAGCTGGTGCGTTATCAGCGTTCATGATGATGACGAGTGGGGGAGGTTGATCGAGACGCTCGGGAGCCCCGCGTGGGCCCAAAGCGGGCGGTTCGCCACGCAACTCGCGCGCCAGGAATCAGCGGCGGAATTAGACCGTTTGTTGGCGGCTGAGACCATCCACTATGACGCGCTATCGTTGATGGAAAAGTTACAGCGCCATCGCGTCCACGCGGCTCGAGTAAGCAATATGCGAGAGTTGTTTTCTGATCCACAACTCCAGCACCGTGAGCACTGGGCGTTAGTCAATCATCCTGAGGTTGGCCAGCATCATGTGCCGATGCCGGCATATCAATTAGCGGAGACTCCACGTCTGCCGGCGACCGCACCCCCATTGCTTTTTGAGAACAGTCCGGCAGGACGATAGCTCTTTTCTAGAGTCATTAAATATCTTGCAACTGATTGTATCAGTGCTAGATACAGCAATAAGAGAAAGTTTCTATATATGACATAATATATATTATCAGACGTTGTTAATTTGGTGGTGGTAGGAAAATTGCAGTTTGTTGTTTGTGGTTTCAGCTAGATACTGCTGTTTATGGTCCTTATCCTTCAATTAATAAGCTGTAGTTCCATCATAAAGTGATAGTTACCAGTTGGATCTATTTGAAGTCCTGCTATCCGTTCATCGTAAACGGCGACGTTATCCAAATACCAAAGATGGATGTATGGCAAGTCTTGATTCAATAACGATTGCAACTTGAGATAAGCATCACGACGTTCCGCAAGATTACTCGTCATACGTCCACGCTCGATCAGCTTGTCGGCATTGGGGTTGTGATATCTGCCCCGATTAGCTCCGGCAGGTGGAGTCTTTTCAGAGTGAAACAAGTATTCGAAAATGTCCGGATCGTTATTTCCTCCAATCCAGCGCAAGGAAAACAGATCAAAGTTTCCCTTGGTGATGTCTGAATAGAAAGTCGCGAATTCATAGGATCGAATCTCTATCTTTACTCCAATCTTGCGCAATTGATCTTGCAGTACGGCTGATAGTTCCCGTCCGGCTTGATCGGTTGAAGTTTTCATCACCAATGTAAGCCTACTGCCGTCCCCGCCCGTGTGATACCCAGCCCTCTCCAGCAGATCGATAGCACGTTGTGGGTCGTACCTTTGTGACTCAAGATCAACAGCATGGGCCCAATGACCGATTGGAAGAACACTATTGGCCGGACGAACCAAGTCTCGCCATAGATGCTTAATTAAAGCGTCCCGATCAATTGCATATGCCAAGGCCTGACGGACAGGAATGGTTAACTGTGGACTTGCAAGGTTTAGTCCTAAATATTGATAGGTATTGCCCAGTTGCTGAGACACCCGCAGGTGCGGTTCTTTTTGCAAGGAGACCACGGTGTCGGCAGGCAATGAATTCAGCACAATATCCGCACTTCCATTGCGCAGTTCCAGTGCGCGAGTGGTTGCATCCGGGACGATTCGGAACTCCGCCCGTTCGATAAATGGCGGCGTATCCCAGTAATCAGAATTCTTTTCGATGGTAACCGACTCGTCCTGCCGCGAAGACACAAACCGAAATGGCCCTGATCCAATTGGGCTGCTTGCAAAGCCCGATCCCGAACCTTCCGGAACTATTCCGAGGGCACCCTGAGTAAGGTTCCAGAGAAATGATGAGTAAGGCTCCTTCAGTCGAATGATAACAGTCCAGTCATCAGGTGCTTCAACGGAAGCAACACGACTGAAGTTGGCGGTCTTGACGCTCTTGACCTCGCCGGAGAGCAGCGATTGCAACGTATAGCGAACATCCTGCGCTCGTAGAGGCCGGCCATCGTGGAATCGGACGTCATTTCGCAGATGAAAAACATGTGTAAGTGGATCAGGTGATTCCCAGTGAGTTGCCAATGCTGGCTGCAATTGAGAGTGGTCGTTGCGACGTAGCAGGCTATCAAAGATTAGTTCGCCAATTCGCTCGGACTGCGCGTCCGTACCGACGCGAGGGTCGAGGCTAATGGGGCTCGACTCGATTAGCATTACGACAGTGCCAGGGTCGCGTTTTGATTGACATCCCGTGGAGATCAAAATTGATAAAAGTACAGACCAAGCAACACCCATATACTTCCGTTGTACAAAGCCCACAATTGAATTAAGTAACTTCATCGCTACTGGTAATCTACTCTACTTTTTTGGCCAAGAATAATTTTCCCCAATATCGCCGGATGATTCGCACCCGTAGCGCTTGGAAGACTCGAGACCTCTTGATGAAAGGTTTGATAGGCCAGCATTGCGAAAGCTGTCGCTTCCTTTGCCTTGGAAGGAATCGCCGAGTTTTCGGTATTGATGATGCGTATCGGCATGGTCGCACCGGACTTCCTTGTAGCCTCCTGTAAGCGAATTCCCAGTTGGTTCATCAGGAATGGGTTGTTGACACCCCCACCGGATACAAAGCACTCCCTGATCGGGAACTGAGTTAACACGAACTTTCCAATTGCATGAGCAATCGTCTCTGCTGTGAACGCCGTTACTGTCGCCAAAGCATCCATCAATGAACCACCGCTCCCGCCGATCTTTCTCACAAAATGCTCCTGTAAGTAGTCAGCGCCGAACTGTTCGCGGCCGGTGGACTTTGGAGGCTTTCGGTTAAAGTACTTTTGTCGCACTAACTCACGAATCATCCGTTCACATATTTTTCCACGGGAGGCCATGAGTCCGTCGTGATCATAACGCAATCTTCCGTTAGTGGCTTTGGAAGCCAGGATATCCATTAGCATGTTGCCTGGCCCTGTATCGAATGCGAATACATCTTCTGATGGCGCGCCAGGCGGTATGGCCGTGAGGTTTGCAATCCCTCCGAGATTCAACGCAACCCGGCCGCGCGTTTTGTGGCGATAGATCAAGTAGTCGAAATAGGGAACCAGCGGAGCTCCCTGCCCGCCGCTGGCCATGTCGGACGGTCGGAAATCGGCGATGGTCGTGACTCCGGTTCGCTCTGCGATAATTGCCGGTTCGCCAATCTGAAATGTCGAGCGGACCTTGATGCCCAACTCATTCGATGATTTACTCTGATGATAAATTGTCTGCCCATGTGATCCGACTAGACCGACGGATGCAATGGGAATCCTGGAACGGCGGCATGTAGATAGGCAGGCCCGGGCGAATAACTCTCCCAACAGGAAATTAAGCTGAGAAATTTCTCCGGCCGAGGAGGCTTCCCCGCCCGCGATGGCAAGTATGCGGGTACGCACTGCGTCGCTGTATGGAAAAGATTGGAACGCTCGAAGTTTTACACGAGCATTCCATGCACGACCGCGAATCTCCACAATCGCAACATCGATCGCGTCGGCCGACGTCCCGCTCATCATTCCCGCTACCAGCATGGGTTGCACCTTTTTACTTGCCCGTGATCGCGGGACGCTGAGAGGAGTCCGCTATTCGCTTATCGATCAACTCGGTGAGTTGCTGCAAACGATTGCGCAAATCATTAAAGTCTCGTTCGGCTGCCTTCCCAGGAGTCGAAATTCCCAGGTGCCGCATTTTGGCAGCAGTGATTCGTGCAGCCACTTTCTCGATTAGTCCACGAAACTCCGTGGAGCGCTCCGCCTCGATGACGAGTGCGGTATGAACTTTCTCTACGTTCGCGGCGTTATGGCACACCAGTAAGATGTCGCAACCGGCGCGAATCGCGCCGACGGCTGCTTCTTCAATGGAACGACCGACCAGCGCGCCGCCCATCTCCAGATCATCGCAGACGATCAGCCCCTCATATCCAATTCGCTTGCGCAGCAACTGGTTGATGATGGCCGGGGACAACGTGGCGGGTCGCGGCGAGGTGGTCCCGCATAGTTCACGTTCCACCTCGGGATACCAGGCATGCGCCACCATGACCATCGGCAACTGGCCGGACAGCTCACGGTAGGGCAACAGGTCCTGATCCCAAAGCGCAGAAAGATTCTTTACGATGGTGGGCATTCCCATATGGGAGTCTATCGTGCCTCCTCCGAGTCCTGGAAAATGTTTGCCACATCCGATGATGCCCAACTTCTCGAGTCCATCCAGAAAGTCCTGTGCGAATAAAGCGACCCGTGTGGGTGACGACCCTGCCGTTCGGGTGCCCATGACTTCTTTCGATTCATCCGATCCCAGATCGAGAACTGGAGCGAAATCGACATTCAGAGAAAACGCCGCCAGTTCCCTGCCCGCCACTTCGCCCAATTCCGCTGCTAGCCCCGCCTGCACGGCCCGTTGCACCGAAGGCAGTGGCCCGATCAATTCGCGAAAGCGGTCCACCAAGCCGCCTTCAAGGTCGAGTGCCAGATAGGGGTGCGTGTCCGAAAGGAGCTCGCTAACTTGAGAAACTAGTATCGCAAACTGTTGTTCGTTTGCGATGTTGTGCTGGAAGAAAATTACGCCGCCTGGCTCAACCGTGCTTATCAAATCACGACACTCAGCACCCGCATCCTGACCCTCGATGCCGATAGTAAGAAGCTGTCCCGCTAGTTTGCGCAGTGGATTCATAGGAAGAAAGATTATATCTGAACTCCGTAGCCGCGCTTCCGTGGACATACAAAGTCGGGAGTGTAAACGATGGCACCATGGCTCCTTTCCATTTTCGCCAAGGTAATCAACGTGCCCGGTCAGCCTGAAGCGAAAATCACGCACCAGTGTCCCGCAGACCCCCTATAATCGAACTATCATTGACACTAAAAGGATCAGCGCATTTGCATGGCCATGAAAACCTGGCAAGACCTAAGACCTCTGTTTCCTTACTTGCGCCCCTATCGTCAGCGGTATCTGCTCGGCTTAGGATCGCTGCTGGCCGAAGTGTTTTTCTGGGTTGCCGTTCCACAGATCATCCGCTTCGCAATTGACGATCTCACGCAAGGCGTTAGTTCGGACAAATTAATTCAATACGCGGCCTTGCTGTTTGTGGCCGCGCTGTGCAAAGGTTTCTTCCTCTATTGGACGCGCATGATCATTATCGGAATTTCACGGGATGCTGAGTATGCGTTGCGCAACGATCTATATCGTCATTTGACGCGCCTGTCGCTCAGTTTCTTTCAGCGCAATCGGGTTGGTGATATCATGTCGCGCTCGACCAATGATTTAAATGCGGTGCGCATGCTCCTCGGCCCTGGCATCATGTATTCGGGCCGCACGCTGGTGATTATGGCCGGAGCGATCGCCATTATGGCCCACATCAGCCCCAAGCTGACACTCTACACATTCACACTCGCCCCCGTCATCGCCGGCATCGTAGTCTACTTTGGAAAACGTATTCATCACCGTTTCGAGGCCATCCAGGCGATGATGTCGGATATCAGCGCTCGTGTTCAGGAGAGTCTTGCGGGCATTCGCGTTCTTCGTGCATACGCGCAGGAGGAGTCAGACCTCGCCCAGTTTCAGACGCTCAATCGGGACTTCATGGAGCGGAATCGCAAACTGATTCGCGTCTGGGGGATGTTTTACCCCATCCTGGAAGTGCTTATGGGGTTGGTTACAGTTACGGTGCTGTGGGCTGGAGGGCGCGAAGTCGCACGGGGTGCAATCACCATTGGCGACTTTGTCGCCTTCAATGTTTATATGGCGCAACTGGCGTGGCCTATGGTGGCGCTGGGATGGGTGGTTAATCTGCACCAGCGCGGCCTAGCCTCACTCAAGAGACTCGATACCATTCTTAGCGAAGCCCCTGAGATAGCCGATGATCCGATGGCTCACCTCATTTCGATGCCAGCGCCGAAGGACGGCGTGTCGGAGCAAACCAAAGGTGCGTCGATTGAGTTTCGTAGCTTATCGTTTTCTTACAACGGCGTTCCGGCAACCAGTGCGGCGGCACTCTCGGAGCAAAGTGGGAAAGGAACGCAGAGTCGCAAGGACAGACGCGTTCTGCAGGAGATCAATCTGTTGATACCAGCGGGCAGCACGGTAGCTATTGTCGGACCAACTGGATGTGGCAAATCGACTCTGGTCAATCTGATTCCGCGTCTGTTCGAGGTACCCACCGGCACCATCCTGATCGACGGCGTGGAGATTCATCAATATCGCCTCGCCGACCTGCGCCGCATGATCGGCTTCGTGCCTCAGGAAACATTTTTGTTTAGTGAAACCGTTCGGGAGAATATCGCTTTTGGCGTCGAACAATCCAGTGAGGAAGAGGTCCGACAGGCAGCTGAAGTAGCCGGACTTCTCAGCGACATTGATGGCTTCCCGCGCGGTTTTGAAACCATGGTGGGAGAACGCGGCATTACTTTGTCAGGTGGTCAGAAGCAGCGAGCGGCTATTGCTCGTGCAGTAGTGCGTGACCCACGGATTGTGATTCTCGACGATGCGCTCTCCAGCGTGGACACTTACACGGAAGAGTTGATCCTCATGCGCCTGCAACGCGTTCTGCGCGGACGCACGGCTGTCATCATTTCGCACCGTACCTCCACTGTCAAGCATGCCGACCTGATTGTCGTTCTCGTGGACGGCGCGATTGTGGAGCGGGGGACTCACGCCGAGTTGATGCAGAGCGGGACATACTACCCGGAGCTTTATCAGAAGCAACTTCTTGAGGAAGAATTAGAGAAAGCATAGGAGTTCGGCAATGCGTGGAGGTGGCAGCGGCAGTGGCGGCGGTAAGCTGGCAGGCAGCCCTGGAAAGGGAGGCCAAGCCGGCAGGGGAGATCACCGCGAAGAGGAAGTATTGGGGAAAGCTTATGATAGCCGGCTCATGCGTAGGTTGCTGACGTATTTAATCCCTTACTGGCCAACCGTTCTAGTGGCTTCCCTGGCGATGATACTTCATTCGCTCCTGCAGGTCGTCGGGCCTTTCCTGACGAAGATCGCGGTGGATCGCTATCTGGTTGCTACTGACCGCCAACCTACTTTTCTTGATTCCTATTTAAGTCCCGAGTCGCTATCTGGATTAACTCAGATAACATTGCTATATTTCGCCACCTTGATTGTTCTTTTCGGACTGGAATATCTGCAGACGTATTTCATGCAAATGGTTGGCCAGCACGCCATGTTCGATCTGCGTTCGCAGATGTTCAGCCATCTGCACCGGCTCCCGACACAGTTTTTCGATCATAATCCCGTCGGCCGACTGGTAACCCGGATTACAGGCGACGTGGATGTGCTGAATGAGATGTTCACCTCCGGAGTGGTCGCCGTCTTCGGTGATTTCTTCTCATTGCTTTTTATTGTGATCGTCATGCTGCAAATGGATGCATCGCTGGCCCTGGCAACATTCTCCGTGCTGCCACTGATCATATTGGCCACGGCACTGTTCCGCCGTGTAGTGCGCGACTGTTACCGGCGAATTCGCACCGCGGTCGCCCGCATCAATGCACATCTCGCCGAGCATGTTACAGGCATGAGCGTGGTGCAGCTGTTCAATCGGGAAGACAAGAGTTTCGCGGAATTTGACCAGATCAACCAGGATCACAAGAAAGCGTTTCTTGATTCCGTCTTTGCCCATTCGGTCTTTTATCCTGCCGTGGAAATTCTAAGCGCAACCGCGATTGCCTTGATTCTTTGGTACGGCGGCCATCAAGTACTGGACGGCTCACTGACCATCGGAATCCTGGTTGCCTTTATTCAATATGCGCAGCGCTTCTTCCGCCCCATTCAGGACTTGAGCGAGAAGTACAATATTTTGCAAGGAGCCATGGCCAGCTCCGAACGAATATTCCGGCTGATCGATGAGCCCGTCACCATTGAGTCTCCCGTGCAGCCGACCGCAATGCCATCTGGCGAGCAGTCTACAGGACAAATCGAATTTCGCAATGTCTGGTTTGCCTATGAAGACGAGAACTGGATATTACGCAACATCAACCTGACGATTGACTCCGGTCAAACCATCGCCGTAGTGGGCCATACCGGCGCGGGAAAGACAACGCTGACTAGCCTGCTGCTGCGTTTTTATGACGTGCAGAAAGGTCAGGTGCTGATTGATGGCCGCGACGTCCGGCAGTGGAACCTGCAGGAACTCCGCCGCCGTTTCGGTGTGGTGCTTCAGGACCCCTATCTCTTTTCTGGAACGATTGAGAGTAACATACGACTGGGAACCCCCGACATCACGCGCCAGGATGTGGAGGATGCGATAGAAGAAGTAAACTTGGCGGAGTTTATTCGATCGCTTCCTGAGGGTCATCAGGAGGAAGTTCGCGAGCGAGGCAGCTCACTATCCGTAGGTCAAAAACAATTGATCAGCTTCGCGCGCGCTCTGGCACACGACCCGCAGATTCTGATTCTCGATGAAGCGACTTCCAGCGTCGATACCGAAACCGAATTGCGCGTGCGCGATGCGCTGACTCGAATGATCACGAATCGCACTTCCATTATCATCGCGCACAGGCTTTCCACCATTCAGCGCGCCGATCGTATAATCGTGATGCACAAGGGCGAAATTCGGGAATCGGGTTCCCATCAAGAGTTGTTGGCGCAGAGAGGGCTATACTGGCGGCTTTATCAACTTCAATACAAGGAGCAGGAGATTGCTGTTAAATAAATTGAATCGCACTGTCAGAGCTGCTCGAATGAATATTCGTCTATCTGAAATGCCTGCCTCAAGTAAGAGTGTCTTCGCATTGATCCTGCTTTTCACAATGATTCCCGTTATAAGTGTCGGTGGCGTTCAACAAAACCCGCCGCGAGCCCTGCGTGTTTATACCAATGACGATATCCCACCCAGGTCTGAATCCGCGCCAGTTGGTGCCGCTTCGCCAAATGAAGCCAGCAATGACAGTGGGCCTGCGTCCTCCAATCCAGCAGAAGTAGGCAAGGTGGCGCCCTTTGTGCCGACACCAATGGATGTGGTTGAGAAAATGCTGGAGATCGCCAAGGTAACCTCCGCCGATGTTGTTTATGATCTCGGTTCGGGTGATGGGCGCATTGTCCTGACCGCCGCCGCAAAATACGGAGCGAAGGCTGTGGGCGTGGAGTTGGATAGGGACCTAGCAACGGAGTCCGAAGCAGAAGCAAAGCGCCGCAACCTGGACAAACTGGTAACGATCATTCAGGGCGATTTATTCCTGACCAACGTAAAACCGGCCAGTGTGGTTACGGTCTATCTCTTGCAGGCTGCCAACCGGCAGCTATCGCCAATATTAGAGAAAGACCTCAAGCCCGGAACTCGTGTCGTGGCGCATGACATACGAATCCCGGACTGGAAACCGGTCGAAGAATTGTCGATGAAATCAGATGGCATACAACATTACATCTATCTGTACCGCATCCCCGATTCCTTTAAAAAATAGACTTGCGCAGATGGGAAGCCTAGCATGAACTGGATTTGCGGGTGGAGACTCCCTGCCCTGCGAGAAATGATAGTGGATAGTTTAGCGCAGCACGGGCTGTATTGGAGTGAGGCGGAAGGCTTCGGCGCTTTGCTCACGACGTGAATAAATTGAGTCCCGGACTACCGGGAGATATCCCGCCAACTCAATATTACGGCGCAATTCCGCCTCTTCCGCGACCAGACTATCGGGCGCTCCGGCGACAACATTTTCTTCCAGCACCACGCTGCCCGTGTCATTCGCGCCGAACTCCAGAGACCGTCTACCCGTTTCCAAGCCTACTGTCAGCCAAGACGATTGTAGATTCTCGAAGTTATCCAGATAGACTCGCGCCAAGGCCTGCATCCGCAAGTATTCTTCATTTGATGGTTTCTGCTTGGGGAGTATGGACGGATGTTGCGCTCCGATCTGGTATGGCCAAACGATCATAGCGACAAATCCATCCGTTTCATCCTGCAACTGGCGTAACCGATCGAAGTGATTCAGTCGATGCTCTAGTGTCTCGCCAAAGCCGAACACCATCGTCGCAGTGGTTCGGATGCCCAAGCGATGCGCGGTGCGATGCACGGTGAGCCACTGCTCCGTGTTGATCTTCAGCGGACTGATGCGTTGACGAATTTCATCGTCCAGAATCTCCGCGCCGGCGCCGGGAATTGAGTCCAGGCCGGCATCGCGAAGCCGCCCTAAGGCGTGCTCCAGCGTCAGGCCGGAGACAGCCGCCAGGTTAGCTATTTCTGATGCTGAAAAACTATGCAGCCAGATTCCGAACCGCTGTTTGACTTTGCGCAAGAGCGATTCATAGTATTCAATTTTCAAATCAGGATGATCTCCGCCTTGAATAAAGATGCCCACAGCGCCCAACGAGATGGCATCTTCAATTTTCTGGAAGATCATATCCTCGCTCAAAACGTAGCCTTCCTTGCTACCCGGTGGTCGGTAAAAGGAGCAGAAGGAGCAGTAGGCGTTGCACACGTTTGTGTAGTTGACGGTGCGCTGGATGGTGTAGCTGACCAGTCGTTCGGGATGCTTTGCGAAACGAATCGCGGAGGCCGCTTCACCAAGAGACGCAAGATCGCCGTGAAACAATTCACGCGCCTGCTCTCGATTCATTCGTTGTGTCGGCATAGATTTCAAACTCACACTTCGCTGCGTGCTGCTCAAAGTATCATAGATCAGACCATCTGCCAGCCGCAATCGGCCTGGCGCAATGGTAGGCGCAACTATAAGCCAACTACAGGCCCACTACATGCCAACTACGCCACGGCGCGCGGTACGCGGGCAATAATATCATCTGCCAAACGGTCGAAAATTATATCCATCTCCGGCTGACTTGTCCGCGCGGCATCGGGGATCACCCACACGGGAACACTCGTGAGCCGGCGCAGTGTGTCGGCATTTGTATCGAGCGCGGGGAGATGCTGCGGATCAAGCGGCGAGCCTGTGGCATCACCATAAGGGTGATTGAGTACGCAGCCGACAGTCGTCAATCCCTTCTGCTGGAGAAACTCCATTGTAAGTAATGTTTGGTTGAGCACGCCAAGTCTTGAACCAGCCACCACCAATACGGGAAGATCGAGACGCTTTGCCAAATCGGCAAAGTGGAAATCCCGTGCCATAGGGACCAATATTCCCCCGGCGGATTCAGCGAGCACCCAATCATGCCCTTGGGCTAATTCCCGATAGCACCTCTCCAGCACGGTGGGATCAATCGTTTTTCCTTCCCGCTCAGCGGCCACCCACGGTGCGGCTGGAAGAGCAAATCGGTACGGGCAAATGGTGTCGAGCGGCGATTTCGTTGCGGTTGCCGCTTCGAGCAATCTGGCATCGGAAGGAATTAACGAATGCGTTGCGGGATCAAAAAAACATCCGGTTTCCACCGGCTTGAAAGGGGCCACATGAAATCCATCGCGTATCAACGCCGCCGCCAGGCCAGCGCCGACAAAGGTCTTCCCAACTCCTGTATCTGTTCCCGTAATCAGCAATGACGCAGCCATATGCAATCCTGGTGTTTCGTCTAACCCTTTATAACCTCGGCACAAGCCTCGCTAATGGCCTCCGCGGAAACTGCGGCGATATGCTGCATTTCCGCAATGGTAGTGGACAAGGGAGGATTCAGGATAACCACATCTCCCAACGGACGCAGGATCACTCCTCGACGACGCGCGGCCATTATCACGCGTTTACCCAAGCGCAGTCCTGACGGAAATGACCGACGTGCTTTCGCATCCTCGGCTATTTCAATACCCACCATCACTCCCCATTGCCGGATGTCGGCCACGTGCGGCAGGTTTCGCAATGGATGCAGGGCCTCCTCCAGGGCATGTATTTTGAATGGCAGCTCCTGCAGGACATTGTCCTTCTCGAAAATATCCAGCGAGGCCAGCGCCGCCGCGCACCCAATCGGGTTTCCCGTATAAGTATGGCCGTGGAAGAAAGTCTTGCGCTCCGCGAAATCGCCAAGGAACGCGTGGAAGACTTCCTCGGTAGTCAGAGTGGCCGCGAGCGGCAAAGTGCCTCCGGAGATGCCCTTGGCCAGGCACATCAGGTCGGGAGTAATGCCCGCGTGATCGCAGGCAAACATTTTTCCAGTGCGGCCAAAACCAACAGCAACCTCGTCGGCAATCAGCAGAATATTATTCTGCCGGCAAAGGCGCGCGAGTCCAGCCAGGTAATCCACAGGATGATTCCACATCACCGCCGCAGCCTGCATGAGTGGCTCAACGATGAGCGCGGCGATGCGCCGGCGGTCGCGTGTGAGCGTAATCTCCGCCTCGGCCAACGCGCTGCTGACTGCTTCCTCCATGGACTGGCGACGATAGTACCGAAAGTAGTGCGGCGGATTGAGTTTCACGCAGGGGAATAGCAATTGGCGATAGGGGCGGTCGAACAGCTCCATGTACCCGACGCTGAGCGAGCCGATGGTATCGCCGTGGTAGCCCTCATTCAAACTGACGAACACATCGCGCCCCGGTTCTCCGCGCAGTTGCCAGTAGGCGAAAGCCATCTTCAGCGCCACTTCGACAGCGGTGGCTCCGGAGTCGGAATAGAAAACCCGAGTGAGTCCCTTGGGCGCGATATCGATCAGGCGCTTGGCCAGTTCCGTAGCAGGAAGATTGGACAGGCCCAACATCGTGGAGTGCGCTAATTGCGCGGCTTGTCCGGCGATGGCAGCAACGATTTCCGGCCTGCCGTGCCCATGCAGGTTGCACCACAGCGAGGATGTAGCATCGAAATATCGACGTCCGTCGCTGGCAATAAGATAGTTGCCATCACCTCGTTCAATGAAGAGCGGGTCCTCGGCCATCCACTCGCGCATCTGCGTGAATGGATGCCAGGAATGCTCATGGTCCCATTGCTTCCAGGGCTGCGGCGATTCGGAGGTTGGCATGAAGGCTACGGTCCACTCCTTCTTCTTTTTGGGGCATTCATCAGCTGCGCCATTTTTTCAAAGGCGCGGAGCGCTTTCTGGAGTTGAGCTTCCGTATGCGTGGCCATCGGTGCCAGACGCAGCCGCGCCGTCCCCGAGGGAACTGTCGGCGGACGGATTCCCTGCACGAATACTCCTTGCTGCAAAAGAAATCGGCAAGCTGACATGGTACGACGCTCGTCGCCAATTATGACAGGAATGATCTGGCTCTTCGTAGGGCCCGTGGTGAATCCCAAATCAATTAAGCCTTCTCGGAGCAAGCCAACATTGCGCCAAAGTTGGACTCTGTGCTGTGGTTCACTCCGAATGATTCGGATCGCCTCCGCAGATGCCGCCAGGACGGCCGGTGGCAAGCCCGTAGTGAAAATAAAACTGCGCGCGCGATTCACGAGAATTTCGATCAGTCCCTGGCTTCCAGCGACATACCCGCCATGACTGCCGAGCGCTTTGCTGAAAGTGCCCATCTGGACATCCACGTCGCGCGATAATCCCAACTCCTCCACCAGACCCGCACCGCTGGGGCCGAACACTCCGGTGCCATGAGCCTCGTCCACCATCGTCATGGCTCCATGCGCGCGCGCAATTTTTGCGATTTCAGTGAGCGGGGCCTGATCTCCGTCCATGGAAAATATCGATTCGGTGATGATTAACTTCCGCCGCGCAGAGGTTTGCCGCTGCAATTGATCCGTAAGATCGGCGGCATCGGCGTGGCGATAAATGCGGATCTCCGCGCGCGACAATCGCGCGCCATCGATGAGGCTGGCATGGTTCAGCGCGTCGCTGAAGATGACATCGCCCGGTCCGACCAAGGCAGGGATGGTCCCGATATTGGCGTGATAGCCTGAAGCAAAAACCAGCGCCGCCTCAGTGCCCTTGAAGCTCGCCAATTCCTGTTCCAACTCGATGTGTGGTTCGATGTTTCCACTGATTAGTCGAGACCCGGTGGACCCGGTTCCATAGCGATGAACCGCCTGACAGGCGGCGTTCTTGACTCGCTCGTCATGAGCGAGTCCGAGGTAGTTGTTCGAGCAAAGTAGCAGGGCCTGCCGCGCGCCCACTTTAATGAACGGGCCGGGCTCGCCGCGCAACACGCGCAGGGATCGGAACATGCCCTGCTTGCGCAGAGCGATCAATTCTTCGCGGAACAATGTGGAAGCCATCACGTGAATGGACTATCTGCGGCTTTTATGATCAAAGGCCGCAATAAACAGACGAACAAACAAACTGGCGGGCCTACGGGTTCCCGCCTACGGTGGTTTCGGCTATAACCGCTTCTGCCGCGCTGCCGCTCAAAGCCGGGGCGAGTCCAGGTGCGTAATCCGGCTGAAATTTCCTGGTCGGTTCGCGTGGCGCCGTCGCGGCGACAAAGCCTGCATCTTCCAGCATCTGCAGATCGGCTGCAGGAACTTCGCCGCGAGTCGTGAGATAGTCGCCGATGAAAATCGAGTCGGCCACATACAGGCCCAGCGGTTGCAGAGAGCGCAGATGGTACTCGCGCCCGCCTGCGATGCGAATCTCTTTTGATGGGTTCACCAACCGGAACAGGCAGAGTATGGCCAGGCACTTCTGCGGCGTGAGTGTTTCCACCCCCCCTAGCGGAGTTCCGGCGATTGGGATGAGGAAGTTCAGCGGGATGGAATCGACATCCAGCGCACGCAGCGAAAGCGCGAGGTCAATGATCTGATCGTCCGTTTCACCCATGCCGAGGATGCCGCCGGAACAGGGAGACATTCCCGCTTTCTTCACTGCTCCCAACGTATCGACCCGGTCTTTATAGGTGTGCGTGGTGCAGATCTCGCCGTAGTGCTCCTCGGATGTGTTCAGATTGTGGTTGATGCGCTCAGCACCAGCCTCTTGCAGGATGCGGGCTTCATCCTCATTGAGCAGCCCCATGCAACAGCAGATGCGCAGCGGATAAGTCGCCCGGATTTCGCGCACGGCCGAGGCCACGTGCTCCAGTTCGCGAGAGGACGGACGGCGACCGCTGATGACGATGCAATAGGTATGAGCTTTTACTTCCATGGCTTGACGCGCGCCTTCGAGCAGCGTCTCCTTCGATTGCAGCGGGTAGCGATCCACGCCGGATTGCGCCAGTACGGATTGGGAGCAATAGCCACAGTCTTCGGGGCACAGGCCGCTCTTGGCATTGATCAGCATGTTGAGCTTGACGCGCTTGCCATGATAGTGGCGCCGCACGCGGTAGCAGGCTGAAACCAGATCGAGTAATTCTTCCTCTGGCACGCTGAGCACGGCGCGGGCGTCCTCCCGCGAGATCAGCTTGCCGCCGAGTGCCTGCACGGCCAACTCTTGCCACTGCATACGGTTCTCCCCGCTGTTGGTAATCACAATAGATGATTATACCGATGCCGGAGGTGGCATCCAAATAGGAATGCCATCCTTAGAGGAATCGTTCAGGAAATGAACGGTAAACTTTGGTTATTTAATGGAAGGAAAAGTAATGGCAGCAGGCAAAATCCGAGCTGTCTTGGTTTTCTGGACAAGGCTGGCGAAGTAGTCTCCTTCGCCGAGTTTGCGGAACATCCGGCCTGCAACTTCAGAGGCCTTCGGGCCGCCGCCCAGCTTTACTCCTGTACGCAACAGGACCACCACGGCCAGCTTCGCCGGCGAATCGCTATAGCCGGCAAACCATCCCAGCCGCGCACCATCCTGCGAACAGGTGCCAGTCTTGCCGAGAATGTGAATATCCGGAATATTCGCGCGACGAGCGGTCCCGGCCAAAACGGCGCTTTCCATGCCATTGCGGACAGAATCAATCGTTTCGCTGATCGGCAGTTCGCGCTTCAGCATGGGAACAAATTCTTCTCCGGCAGTTGGATACTGCAGATAGTAAAGTCTGCCACCGTTGGCCATGGCGCTGGTGAACGATGCCAGTTGCAAGGTCGTCATGGAAATTCCCTGACCAAAGCTGGCAACTTTGCCAACACCGCCAGCACTCTTCGCGGGTGCCTTCTCGGGAAATGCGCCCTGCGATTCGGGATTAATCCCGAAGGAGGCTGCTTCCCCAAATCCGAACAGTCTGCCATAGTACTGCAACCGCTCGATGCCGAGGGAACGGCCCAATTCTTCAAAATACAGGTTGTTGGATTTCGCCAGCGCCTGCTCCAGCGTCAGATACCACTTGCGCCCCAGCTTCAGTCGGTTGGTTTCACTGTTGATGATGCCATCTCCCAGCGCAGCCAGCGCGACGGCGGGCTTGAATGCTGAGCACGGCTGGTAACCTGATTCGAGCGCGAGTTTCTGATTGACGATGGAGAGAATCTGCCCGTTTTCAGGATTCACCACGACCACGGCGCCCATCAGCTTGCCCAGCGCCTCAACCGCAGCGGCGCGCACGATTGGATCATCCCGGCTGGGATCATCATCCTGACTGGGGACACCATAGGTCGGTATTTTGCCGACTGGCGTGGGGCGCACTCGCCGCAGCGTGCGGCGGGCTATGGTTGTAGTTTTCTTACGAGTAACAGCTTTAGGCTTGGTCGCCGAAGCAGCGCCCGTCTTGGCCACTACTTTCTTTGATTGCTTTTTTTGTGCCGTAATTTTTGGTTTAATAACTTTCGACTTGACAGTTACAGGCGCGGCGGTTCCCGTTCTGGCAAGGATCGTTTCGCTGGCACGGGCCTGCCATTGCGTCAAACACACAATGAGTACGGTCGTCAAAACTATTGAGGCTCGGGTTCTCTTCGCCATCCTCATCCTGCTTTTGCCTTCCTTTGGTTCCAGTGCGAAACACCTAACGAACTTCAGGAGAATCGAGAGGGTACCCTCTATTGTTATCGGATACCCGCCCATCTCGTCCATAGAAAAAGAGCTGCCCACTGAATGGTTGAATCCAACTTCGATGTGTTAGCCCCAGAATCAAAGGGGATTGGACAGTTCGCCTAAGTGGGTGTGCCATTTTCGTAAACACTTGCCCGCGTCTGAGGGACCGATTATCCGCGGCCTTTGGCCGGAGCGGCCTCCGCCACCGCAGCCGGCGCTGCTGCTGCGGAATTATTGGACGGTAATCCAAGGGCGGCGCGCAGCTCGATTTCGAGCTTATCGCGGACCGCAAGATTCTCTTTCATATAGGTGCGGGCGTTTTCCCTTCCTTGCCCGATCCGCTCGCCCTTATAGGAGTACCACGCCCCGCTCTTTTCAAGGATATTTTTGTCCGCGGCCATGTCCAGCAGCTCGCCCTCTTTGGAGATGCCCTCGCCGTAGAGGATATCGAACTCAGCTTCTCGGAATGGCGCAGCCACTTTATTCTTGACCACCTTGGCGCGGGTGCGGTTGCCGACGACCTTCTCGCCCTCTTTAATCGCTGCTATGCGGCGGACATCAATGCGAACGGAGGAATAGAATTTCAGCGCGCGGCCTCCGGTAGTTGTCTCCGGATTGCCGAACATGACTCCAATCTTCTCGCGAATTTGATTGATAAAGATCAGACAGGTATTCGACTTGAAAACGATGCCCGTTAGTTTGCGCAGCGCCTGGGACATCAGCCGCGCCTGCAAGCCCATGTGCGAATCGCCCATTTCGCCGTCCAACTCAGCCTTAGGGACCAGTGCCGCCACCGAATCCACCACGACCACATCCATGCCACCCGAGCGCACCATGGCCTCGGCAATCTCCAGCGCTTGCTCGCCGTAATCCGGCTGCGAGACATAAAGATTGTCCACATCCACGCCTAACTTCTTGGCGTACCCGGGGTCCAGCGCATGCTCGGCATCCACGAAGGCGGCCAGTCCGCCCAGTTTCTGGGCCTCTGCAATAATTTGCAACGCGAGAGTCGTCTTGCCGCTCGCTTCCGGGCCAAATATCTCCACCACACGACCGCGCGGAACTCCACCAACGCCCAGCGCCGCATCAAGGGCGATGGAGCCGCTGGAAATCACCATAACCGGCACCACGTCTTTCGCGCCCAGCCGGATGACCGATCCTTTGCCAAACTGTTTATCAATCTGCGCCAGCGCCAAATCAACGGCGCGTGTTCGTTCCGACTGTTTATCCGCCGGTTTCTCGGCCATGATTCCCCCTGAGGACAATTCAAAGAATGAGTGCTAATCGTAAGTTAAAGCGCGAACGGGCATTATATATCATCGGACCCGCAAATCAATCTGAAAAGTAATACGAATAAAAAGCGAATCTACTGGAAGCGATCAAAGAATCGCAGCGGGCTGTCCTGCCCAGGCGAGGAAGTTCTTGAGAAGTGTGTTGCCGGTGGGAGTGAGGATGGACTCAGGATGGAACTGCACGCCCTCGATAGGCAGCGAGCGATGGCGCATGCCCATGACGATGCCGTCCGGAGTGGATGCGGATACCTCCAGAACGTTGGGCATCGTGGATGGCTCCACCACAAGGGAATGATATCGGCCCGCATCGAATGGGTTGGGAAGGCCGTGAAAGAGCGCCTTGCCGTCATGATGAATCTTCGTGGCCTTGCCATGAACCAGCGAAGGTGCCGCGATCACGCGTCCGCCGAAGACCATGCCCATCGCCTGATGTCCGAGACAGACACCGAGCATCGGCAGTTTGCCCGCGAAATGGCGGATGCACTCCACCAGAATGCCAGCATCCTCGGGCCGTCCCGGCCCCGGCGAAAGGACCAAGGCCTGCGGGCGCATAGCCGCAATCTGCTCCACGGTCACCTGATCGTTGCGGCGAACTTCCAGCGTGGCGCCCAGTTCGCCCAGCATCTGAACCAGGTTATACGTGAAGGAATCGTAGTTATCGAGAACGAAGATCATTTTCGATTGCGTCTCCGCTGGGCAGCCGCCCCGGCTGCTTGCTGTTCGGCAATGTCAATTGCCGCCAACATGGCCTGGCCCTTATTCATAGTTTCTTCGTATTCATTCTCTGGCACTGAGTCGGCCACGATGCCCGCGCCAACCTGCACGCTGGCTTTTCCGTTGCGCACCACAATCGAGCGGATGGCGATGCAGGAGTCGAGATTCCCCGTCAGGTCATAGTACAAGACCGTTCCGGCGTAGATACCGCGCCGCGTGGGTTCCAGCTCTGAAATAATCTGCATGGCGCGAACCTTCGGCGCGCCGGTTACCGTGCCGGCGGGAAAGCAGGCCAGCAGCGCGTCCCAGGCATCCAGTTCCGGACGAAGTTTTCCTTCAATGCTCGACACCAGATGCATCACATGGGAATAGCGTTCAATGAACTTCAGACGCGCAGGTTTCACCGTGCCGTAACGGGCGACACGGCCAACGTCATTGCGGCCCAGGTCCACCAGCATGGTGTGTTCGGCCAGTTCCTTTTCATCGGCAAGAAGTTCCCGTTCCAGTGCGTCATCCTGTTCGGGCGTGGCGCCGCGGTGGCGAGTGCCGGCAATGGGCCGGTACTCAATATCTTCACCAGTCACTTTCACCAGCATCTCCGGCGAGGATCCCAGCACACAGTCCTTTCCTAACTGCATATAGAAAAGATAAGGCGCGGGATTCACGCGTCGCAGCGCTCGATAGATCTCGAAGGAATGCGAATGGATTGCAACTTCCAATCGCTGCGACAAAACCACCTGAAATATGTCCCCGGCCCGGATGTACTCCTTGGCCCGGACGACAGCATTCAGGAACTTTTGTCGTGAAGTATTGGAGCGCACCTTCAGGTTGAGCCGCTTCGAAGTTGTCGCTGTAGCTGACGTGCTCACCGAAGGAACCGCTGGCGATTCCAGCGCCTTCACGACTCTGGCGATATCCTCTTGCGCGTCCTTATAGGCCGCATCAATCTGCTTCTTCGTTGAGCCATCAGGAAGAAAAGCGTTGCGCACGATCCAAATCTGGTGCTTCACATGATCGAAGATCAGCAAGGTTGAAAACAGCATCAGCACGGCATCCGGCATGGGTGTTTCACTGCCAGTCACGCGCTCACGCGCTGGAAGTTTTATGGGCTCCTGAAGACTAATCAAGTCGTAACCCATGTACCCGACCGCTCCCGCAACCAATGGAGGTAATCCCTCAATGCGAGCCGGGCGGAAGCGGGAAAACATGCGGCGGGCAAAGGAAAGGAAATCGCCTGACACTTCCCTCCGCTGGCCGCCTTCCCAAATCTCGATGCGGCCACTGCCGCTGGTCGAGCCATTCTTTTTTGAATTGGCTGAGTCGTTTTCCTTCAACCAAAACTTTAAGATAAGCAAGGGTGCCGCATGGCGGGACGCGCTCGCGGTTTGGCCCGCCCCAAGAAATGTATAGCGGGCTATGTTCTCGCCACCCTCGACGCTCTCGAATAAGAACGAGTAATTGCCGTCCCTGAGTGTACTGAAACGGTTCCTGCTGGAGGTCGGCGCCTTCGCTTCCGAATGGGTCAGCTTCCAATACGCGGAGACGGGTGTCAGCAGATCGCCTGACACCGTGGTCCACACGGGCACCCAGTTAGCCTGCCGGGCAAGCTGGTGAAAAGTTTTCAGGTCTGAGGCAATGGGCATCGCGATTGTTGGAATCTATTTCAATGCGAGTTGATGTAAGGCGGCTACTTATGCTGCTGCTGACGCATGCGATCGAGCTCTTCCGCCGCGGTCCGCCGCATTCTGGTCAACGGTGCTTCGTGGCCCGTCCAATATTCAAACTGCCGCGCAGCCTGCGCCAGGTACATTTCAATGCCGGAGATGGTCTGGCATCCCTTGGCCCGAGCCATGCGCAGCAGTTTGGTATCATGCGGATTGTAGATCAAATCAAAAACAGTTTCGGCGCAGATCTGAACCGGCGTCAGCGGCGACGCATCGCGCTGCGGCCACATACCGACTGAGGTGGCCTGAATCAACAGGTCCGCCTTGGCATCGCCTAAATCCTTCAGAGCGATCTCCCCACAACGAAACTCTTTGGCCAGTTTGCTTACATTCAGCGGATTACGGCCAGCGATCAGAATACGACGGCAACCTAGACTTCGTAAGCCAACGATTGCGGCACGGGCAGCACCCCCATTGCCCAGTATGATCGCAGAGAAATCAGCCGGCAATTTCTGCTTATCGGTCAATTCGTAGCGCACCTTCAGGGGCTCAATGATCCCCGCCACATCGCTGTTGATGGCCTCCCACTTACCTCGGCGAACCCGAACAGTGTTGGCCGCGCCGACGGCTTGGACCAATTTATCCGGACTATCAATGTAGCGCAATATGGCTTGCTTATGCGGTAGCGTGATGCTGAAACCCGCCAGCGGATAGTCGAGAGCCGCTTGGCGAAATTCACGCACATCATCGGACTGCAGCGGCAGATATACCGCGTCGAGATCCAGCGCGCTGATGGACGCATTATGCACCGCAGTGCCGATGGAATGCTTCACCGGATTGCCGAGCACGCCATAGAGTTTCGTTTTACTGCTCAACTTGTCCGCGCGATACCGCCGCCGCAACAGCTCCGCGTCCACTTGGCCGGGAGCTGCAACGAAAGATTCCTCGGCTGCGGGGGGCGCCGCGTAGATAAAGGCGCTGCCGCGCGAAAGAGCCAGGACACGACTCGGGATGCCTGCATCGCCCATGCAGAACCCCACCCATTGGGCGTCATTTACCTTCGCTTGTTCTTGCAATTCATTCAGCAGGCGCACGACATCGCTCTGACCCTTGGCCGTGGGAACGATCTTATATATATTGGCTGGTATCTTGCGTAGTCTGCTGACCACCGGGCCGAGCGGAGGAGTCTTCTTGAAATCATGAAAGGAGAGGATGACGGCGGCCTTTTTTCTCAAGGCTTCCAGCAAGTCCCCCGCCGCGCCGGCCGTGCTTGATTGGGCCGCCTCGGCGCTTTCAATCTCCACATCGACCAGGCGGCAGCCCGCCTCGGCGGCGCTGATCAGCAGACGGAGTTGCTCGTCCACTGTTCCGGAGAACTTGCCGCCATTGGGTTCGCGCCGGCAGGTGGCCTGGAGAATCGCTCCGGGCGAGGATGCAATTAGATTGGCGATTTGCGGAATCGCATCGGAGGGCCGAGTGAGCCAGTCGAGACGCAGCTCCACGAAGGGACTGTGCGCCAGCGCGCGACGTGCGCACACCATCAGCTCGTTGATGGTTGTGCCGGTCGCCGCAATGCATATCTTGGGAAAATTCACTGACCGCGCGCGGACACGCTTAACTGTTCCAGATGTCATTATCTAACCATCATACGGAAGGGTGCCTCCAGTGTCGAGGAATCCTTGCGGCAACGCGACAAATTCAGTTGCCCAAATATTCCAAATTTGCGGTTGTGCACAAATTGCACACTTTCACGGAATTTTCCAAATATGTCGCCTCCCGCTGATTTTTCCCTGCACCCTCCCCGCGAGACGCCCGGACTGGCCACGGAATGGTCTGGACTGGTATGCTGGGTGGAAGTCATCCCAGTAATCGTGGAAGGTTCATGTATAAGTCGGACCGAGCAAGGGCAAAGTACGGCATGGGTCTGGCGCTTGCCTTAGGTCTGGTAATTTGCGCGGGAGCTGTCGCCGGGCGCGGAGCATTCCAAATTTGGAGCCAGACCCCACCCTCTCCCGGGTCTCGACAGGTGCCGCCTCCTTTGCTCCCTCCGGAAGATGAAACTCCCCTCGACATGACTACCGACGGTCCGACCACCGACTACGAATTTCTGTTCACCCGCCTGGCCCACTACTCGCCGGGATTCCAGTTGAGCAACGATGGCCAGGCCTGGCCCACCGACTACCCCAAAGCGGATCGCCAGTTTCTGCAAGGCCTCTTGCGCTACACCGCCATCGAAGGCCGCAAGCAGGAGCACGTCGTGCGGCCCACTGCGGATGAGCTGTACGACTTCCCCTTCGTCTATGCCGTCGAGGTTGGTTACATGCAGCTCTCTAACGACGAAGCCCAGCGCCTGCGCCAATATCTGCTGCGCGGCGGATTCATGATGGTCGACGACTTCCACGGCACCCGCGAGTGGGACAGTTTCGAAGCGCAGATGAAGAAGGTCTTCCCGGAATATGAGATCGAGGACATCAACGTCTCCGACCCCATCTTCCATTGCTTCTTCAATATCGAGGAGCTGTTCGAGCTGCCAGGCCTGCAATTTTTATATTCGGGACGCATCTTCGAGAAGGACGGCCGCGCGCCGCGCTACGCCGCCATCCGCGATGCCACCGGCCGCATCCTGGTGATGATCAACCACAACGTCGACATGGGCGATGCCTGGGAGTGGGCCGACCTGCCGCAATACCCCGAGCGCTACACCTCGCAAGCCTACCGCCTCGGTGTGAACTACATCGTCTACGCCCTCACCCACTGAACCACGTCACAGTGCCGCGCGCGTGAGCGAGCGGGCCTATGGAACCATACGCTGCGGCCGCCTGGGTTTGGGGTTTGATGCGCGCGCTGGAATGCAAAATTACGTTTGAGAAGCGTCGAAACGACTGTCTCTGGAATTCAAGAACGCTCATCCCAACCTTCCCTGGCGCCGAATCACCGGCATGAGAGACTTCCTGATCCACGATTATCTGGATGTGGACTTGGAGATCGTCTGGCGCACGGCCACCGAAGACATCCACGAACTGAAGCGGGCATTGGCTACGACTAGATGAATTTTCCACCAAGATCAACGTGGTGCAGAACTGGCCACGCAGAATAGATGCCGAGCTGATGCAGAACATGCCGGTGCAGTAATTGCGCGCCGTCGCGTCACAGAGTCGCGTTTTGCCGAGGGCCGTTCAACAAAATAATTGACAATTGGAAGAAAGCGGCTGCAAGGCTGCGACGGGGTGGCGCCGTGATGCGCAGAAAAGCATTGCGCGCGGCCACCGTTGCGGTCAGAATTGCATCCAACGGCAAGTTGGTGGAGCATTAGGTGGGAAAGTTTTGACTGGCGCTTGAGGAGCACGGATGGGCGAGGCCATCTTCCGATTTCTGTTTAAATATCCGCCGATCGCCTTCGAGCGCGGGCGGGTGACGCTGGCCTCCGGCTGGCCCGTTTGGCTATTGATAATCCTCGCGCTGGGCGGCGCGGCGGCGCTGGGATATTTCCTGTGGCGGCAAAAGTCGCGGCTCCCGCTTACCAGCAAGCTGATGGTCTGGGGCGCGCAGTCGATTACGCTGGCGATTCTGCTGCTCCTGCTGTGGCGACCGGCTCTGGTGTTATCCTCATTAGTTCCGCAGCGCAACGTGCTGGCTGTGCTGGTGGATGACTCTTCCAGCATGGCGCTCACCGATGAAGGCACAATCCCGCGCGTCGAGCAGGTTCGCCAGACCTTTGCCGACGATGGCGCGTTGCTCGCCGAACTGCGCGAAAAATTTCAGGTCCGCACATACTCCTTCTCCAATCAACCCCGCAAACTAATTACCGCCGCCGACTTGCAGGCATCCGGCAAGTCCTCCCGCGTGGAAGAAGCCGTGGGACAGATTTATGGCGAGTTGCGCCACCTGCCGCTGGCGGGCGTCGTGGTGGTCTCCGACGGCGCGCAAAATGCCGGCAAGCCTTCGCCGGAAAATTTGCAGGAGATGCTGGCGCGCAAGATTCCTATCTACACGCTGGGCGTGGGTAATCCTCAGATGGAGCGCGACATTGAAGTAACCGACATTGTGCTGCCGCGCACGGCGCTGCCCGGTTCTACGGTTACGGCTGCCGTTTCTCTGCGCCAGCATGGCTACATCGGGCGCGCAGCGAAGGTGGAATTGCGCGAAGGCAACCGCCTCTTGAAGAGCCGCACCGTGGAGTTCGGCCCCTCGCCCGTGGAGACGGTCAACATCAACTTCACGCCTGAGACCAAGGGCATACGCGAGTACACCGTGGTCGTTTCTCCCGCTGGCGGTCCCGAGCCGATCATGGAGAACAACGCGCAATCGCGCGTGGTGGAGGTCCAGGACCGCGTGGCTAAGATCCTCTATATAGAAGGTGAGCCGCGCTGGGAGTATAAGTTCCTGCGCCGCGCCATGGAGGAGGACAAGAGTTTCCAGATCGCCAGCGTGCTGCGTACTTCGCAGAACAAATTCTATCGTCAGGGAATCGAGAATCCCAAGGAACTGGCCACCGGCATTCCCAGCATGAAGGAACTGTTTCAATATGACGGCTTAATACTGGGCAGCATTCAGGCATCATTCTTCTCGCCGGAGCAGCAGCGCAGCATCTACGAATTCGTCAGCAGGCGCGGCGGCGGACTCTTAATGCTGGGCGGACGCATGGCCTTCGCCGACGGCGGCTATCAAGCTTCCACGCTGGCCGACCTGCTGCCCGTGGAGCTGGACAATCGTGGAGCTACTTCGACGCTGCATCGCCTGCCAGCGAAGTTTCGCCTGACTGCGCGTGGCATGGAGAAAATTCAGATCAACACCGGCACGGCCAGCGATGATACAGCCTCGCAGCTTGCCTGGGACAAACTTCCGCAGCTAGCCAACTATCAGACCACAGGCAAGCCCAAGCCCGGCGCGGTGGTCCTGGGCGAAGGCGTGAACGAGGGCGGAGATATAGTGCCGCTGCTGATCGCCGAGCATTTCGGGCGCGGTCGCACGGCGCTGTTTGCCACTGACAGTTCCTGGCGCTGGCAGATGCAGATGCCTTCGGAGGACCACTCGCACGAATTCTTCTGGCGGCAGTTACTGAGTTCCATGGTCACCGAAACGCCGCGCTTCGTCAGCGTTATGCCGGAGAAGCCGCTCTACGCCGATGAAGAAACGGTTCGCCTGGTGGGCCATGTCTATGACGAGCAGTTCGAGCCTGTCAATGCCGCCGAGGCGGTGGCCACGGTGAATTTCCCGGACGGCTCGAAGCAGGAAGTCCTCATGACTCATTCGGTGGAAGAGGATGGAGTCTTCTATGGCGAGATGAAAGCCGCGCCGGCGGGCATCTACAATGTGGAGTTAAGCGCTAAACTAGCGGACAAACAGATTGGAACCAGTTCGGCATATTTCCAGCGGGCCGACGGCGTGGTGGAACATTTCTCCCCGGAACTAAATGCGCCGTTTCTGTCGCGCATGGCCGAGCAGACCGGCGGAAAGTATTATCCGCTGGCGGAGGCTGGGAAGCTTCCCGAGCAGCTCACCTATTCGCCCGCCGGAGTGTCGGTGCCGGAAGTGCGCGATCTCTGGGACATGCCGTTGTGGCTCCTACTGATATTGATGGCGAAGGGCATTGAGTGGATGATGCGCAAGCGCTGGCGCACGGTGTAGCAGTAAACAGGAGATGAAAAATTAATGGGGTCGTCATTCCGAGCGCAGCGAGGAACCTGCTTTTGATCTTGGGGTGACGGCAGGAAAAGCAGGTTCCTCGCTGCGCTCGGAATGACGACGTTTTAGGTTTTTTCCCAGTATTGGTTGAGGCATGTAAAACGATGGCGTCAGCTTCAAGGCAGTTTAGACTTCAATGGCCGCTACGGATGTTTCCGGTGCTGGTGCTTTTCGCCATGGGCGCCGCTCAGACCGCCCGCGCGCAAGCGCCAACGGCTGCGTCCGACGCCGCCAACCCGCAGACCGTGGCGGTAATACTATCCGGCATTGGGGGTGACGCCGATTACGAAAAGATCATCGACGGCTGGGGCAAAGATCTCTACAGCACGCTCAGCGCGAGCGGGATGACCACCAGCCTCAGCGGAGTGAACAATGCCAATCTCTTCTGGCTGGCGGGCAAGAAGCAGGAAGGCGCCTACGCGGAATCGACCAAGGCGGAGATCACCAAGCTAATGGGCTCGCTCGCAGGGCGACTGCGTCAGCAAGATGTGCTGAGTCTGTATCTGATCGGGCATGGCAGCCACGACGACTACGACTACCGGTTCAATCTGCCGGGACCCGATCTCACCTCCGGTGAAATTGCCGCGCTGCTTGCGCCCATCAAGGCCGAACGCCAGCTCGTTGTTAATATGACCTCCGCCAGCGGCGGTTCCATCCATGACCTGCGGCGCAAGGGCCGCGCGCTAATCTCCTCCACTACCGCCGGACAGGAGCGTAACTTCTCCGTCTTCGCACGCTACTTCGTCGCCGGCGTGCAGGACGCCGCCGCCGATGCGGATAAGAACGAGGCCATCTCCGCCCTGGAGGCCTATCGCTACGCGATACGGGAAGTAACCCGCTACTATGAGGCTGCCAAGCGCATCGCCACCGAGCACGCCATTATTGAGGACAAGGGCGACACCGACGGAGTCCGCGAGCCGACCGCTGAAAATGGCCAGGGTCTTCTGGCCGCGGCCGTAACCGTGCGGCGGCTAGGCAAGGCGAGCGAAGCTCTGGAGACGCCGGAAATTCGTGCGATTCGCTCCAGGAAGCGCGGCATCGAGGAGGCCATCGAGCAATTGAAATACACTAAGGCGTCGCTCGACACCAAGGAATATTTGAAGAAGCTGGAAGGCTTTCTGGTGGAGCTGGCGCGCACCCAGGCGGCGCTGGACAAATTGGAAGAAGCGGCCGGCGCGGGCGCTAAGTAAGTTATTAACGCTCCAGTTTTGTTGTCGTCATCGCGAGCGCCGCGAGGGACCTGCTTTTGCGTTGGCGCGGTGACGGAGCAAAGCAGGTTCCTCGCTACGCTCGGAATGACGACGGTTTGTAGTGGTGGGTAGTTAAGAAAGTGGTGGGTGGTTAAGAAAGTTAAGAAACATGTTGCGCAATGTAAGCAAACTTTGGCCTGGAATGTTCGCCACGATCGCCATCCTCTGCGTGTTGGCGATTCCCTGCCTCGCGCAGACTCCCCGCGTTCTAGTGAATCCTGCGCAGGGGACCACTCCCGCGCCTGCTGCCGCGACGCAGGCTGCCCCGCCCTCGACCCCGCTCGAAGCGGCGCGCCAGAACGTGGAAAAAGGCGAGTACAAAACCGCCATCGAGCAGCTCGAAGCATTGTTGGCGAAGAACACCAGTCCCACCGAGTCCATGCCGCTGCTGATGGAAGCGTGGCTGGCAACAGGCGAATATCGCAAAGCCTCCGAGCGCGGCGAGGAGTATCTAGCGCGCCGCGCCGAACCACCCGTGATGGTGGCGGTCGCCGAGGCCTGGTCGCGGGTGGGAGAATACGAGAAGGCCGAGCAGCGCGTGGCCAATCCCACTACCATCGGCGGACTTTGGATGCGCGGCAAGTTGGCCGCGCGGCGTGGCAAGTGGGACCAGTCCGACCGCGACTTTGAAGAGGTCGTCGCCCGCGCCGCCCGCAGCACCATTCCCAGCTCAGCCGACCAGCTTACGGTTGCCGACTCTCTGGTCGAGTTGAGTCGCTATCAGGACGCCAATGGAGTTTTTCAGGCGCTGGAAAAGGCGTTTCCCGAAAACGCCACAGTGAAGGCGCGCTGGGGCGAACTGATGTCGGCGAAGAATAATCCCTCCGCTGCCGGGGCATTGTTCGGCGAAGCGTTGCAGATCAACCCCAATCATCCCGTGGCGATGGTGGGCATGGGCGTGCAGATTGCCGATGCGTTCGGTAGCAAAGGCAGCGAGCTGATCGCCAAGCTGCTGGAAGTGAATCCGAATCTGGCCGAGGCGCGGCTGTTGGCGGCGCGCATGAAGTTGGAAGAGGAAAAATGGGAAGAGGCGTCAAAAGAACTGGACGAAGTGGACAAGGTAAACCCTCGTTCGCTCGAAAGCTGGGCGCTGCGCGCGGGGCTGGCCTTCCTTCAGGACAAGACCAGCGAAGTGGAGCAGACCTGGGTGCCGCGCATCCTGAAAGAAAATCCGCGCTACGGAGAAGTGTTCGAGTTGCTCGGCGATCTCGGCGTTACGCATCGCCTGTATGAGGAGTCGGTTGGCTACTATAAACGTGCGCTCGAAAAGAACGAGCGGCTCGACGCGGCGCGCTCGGCGTTGGGCATCAACCTGTTTCGCCTCGGCAAGGAAGAGGAGGCCAAACGCACTTTAGAGGCGGCCTACGAGCGCGACCGCTTCAACATCTGGACCGTGAACACGCTGCGGCTGATGGACAGTTACTCGCGCTTTGACTCGTTCGAGACGGACAAGTTTCGCGTCAGACTGCACCAGAAAGAGTCCGCTCTGCTGCGGCCATATGTGGAATCAATACTTAAAGAAAGTCTTGAAACAATAACAAAAAGATATAATTACACGCCGACTCAAAAAGTAGTGTTTGAGATGTTCCCGGACCATGAAGACTTCGCCGTGCGTACTCTCGGCATCCCCGGACTAGGCGCGCTAGGCGCGTCGTTTGGCCCGGTGGTGGCGATGGACGCACCTTCGGCGCGACCGACGGGAGAGTTCCACTGGGGCAGCACGCTATGGCATGAGCTGGCCCACGTCATCACGCTGGGCATCACCAAGAACCGCGTGCCGCGCTGGTTCACCGAAGGCCTCTCGGTCTATGAAGAGGCGCACTCGAAGCTGGGCTGGGGCGATCCTCTGAGCCTTACGACATTCCATGCCTTGCAGAAATATGGCCTGGTGGCCATGAACGAACTGAACGGTGTGTTCGTCCGGCCCAAGTATCCCAATCAGGTCGTCTTCGCCTACTTCCAGTCGGGGCTGATCTGTGAATACATCATCGACAAGCACGGTTTCGCCAAGATCAACGAAATGCTGCGGGCCTATGGCGAGGCCAAGACGGACGCGCAGGTATTCCAGGAAAAACTTGGCGTGAGCCTCGAAGAGTTCGACAAGCTCTTCAAGGAATATGCGCGGGAGAAAACCTACGACTTCGGCAAAGCAGTCGATTTCTCAAAGATGGAGGACCAGTCGATCGAGGCTCGCTTTGTCCATCCTCCAGGAACGGGCGGAGAGGGCGAAGAAGAGGGTGAGGAAGAAGAAGAGGGCGATCCGCAAGCCTTCGTGAAAGGTCTACTTGAAGAGGCGCAGGGTACTTCGCAGGACTTCATCGGCAAGCTGCGCACGGCTTCCCGGCTGCGCAAAGAGAAGAAGCTGAAGGAAGCGATCCAGATCGCCGAGGAAGCTAAGGCCATGCTGCCCCCTTACACAGAGGATGGCAACGCGTACGAGTTGCTGGCCGACATCTACATTGAGCAGGGCCAAAAAGAAAAGGCCGTGGCGGAGTTGCTGGAGTGGCGGCGCCATCGCGGACGCAATCCCGAGGCCTTCAGCAAGCTGGCCAATCTGCTGCACGAGCAAGGCCGTCGCAAGGAAGCCATGCAGGTGGTGGAAGACTCGCTCCAGGTGGCCATGTACGATATTAAGTCGCATCAGAGTCTGGGCGACTGGAGTTTGGAAGAAGGCGACAATGCCACCGCGATCCGCGCTTTTCAAGGCGTGCTGGCGCTGAATCCTCCCGACCAGGCCGCCGCGCACTACAAGCTTGCCACGGCATACATGAAATTATCGAAGACCGCCGAAGCCCGCGAGCAGGTGCTGGCCGCGCTGGAGATCGCGCCCGGGTATCGCCCGGCGCAAAAATTGCTTTTAGAATTGGCCGGAGCCGAGTAGCATCGAACTTACTTGGACATTGGCTCGGGCATGGGCTTTAGCATTGACTGAATCACCGCACTTTTACACGAGAGGGACGGACCACGCATGTCGCTGACGAGCACACCACAGATCACCGAAAGCAATGTACGCGAGCACCTCGCACGGTTGCACGAATACCGCACGTCAATCACCAAACAGATTCGCAAGATGGTCATCGGCCAGGACGAGGCCGTGCACCAGGTTCTGGTCGTCCTGCTGGTCGGCGGACACACGCTGATCACCGGCCTGCCCGGTCTGGCCAAGACGCTGCTGGTGAAGTCCGTGGCCTCCGCGCTGGGCCTGATGTTCAAGCGCATTCAGTTCACTCCCGACCTGATGCCTGCCGACATCACCGGCACCGACATCATTGAAGAAGACATGGCCACGGGGCACCGCGTCTGGAAGTTTGTCCCCGGCCCCATCTTCACGCAGGTGCTGCTGGCGGACGAGATCAATCGCACGCCGCCCAAGACGCAGTCGGCGCTGCTCGAAGCCATGCAGGAGTACAGCGTTACAGTGCTGGGCAAGACCTATAATCTCGACAGGCCCTTCCTGGTGCTGGCGACGCAGAACCCCATCGAGCTGGAAGGCACCTACTCGCTGCCCGAAGCGCAGCTCGACCGCTTCATGTTCAACATTGTGATTGGCTATTTGAGCGAGCAGGAGGAAGTGGACGTGGTCAACGCCACCACCTCCGGCTTGGCAGTGGAGATTGAGCCGATGACCAACGCCGAAGAGGTCCGCCTCTTTCAGGCGTTAATCCGCAAAGTACCGGTGGCCGACAGCGTCGCGCGCTACGCCGTGCAGTTGTCGCGCGCCACGCGACCCACGGACCCCTCCTCGCCCGACTTTGTGAAGAAGTATGTGAACTATGGAGTGAGCGTGCGCGCCGCGCAATATATGACGCTGGCCGGCAAGGCCTCCGCGGTGCTCGATGGCCGCTTCAACGTTTCCGTCGAGGATATCCAGCGGCTGGCCGCGCCCATTCTGCGCCACCGCATCCTGACTAATTTCCACGCCGAGTCCGACGGCATCACCACCGACGAGCTGGTGCGCCGCCTGATCGAGGCAGTGCCCGTGCCGAAATCAGGCTTGTCGTAAGAAGTCGCGGAAGTCGGATTGTCATAAGCCGGTTGATTGTTTTTGAAGTCGTCATTCCGAGCACAGCGAGGAACCTGCTGTTCTATCGTGCGCTGTGAACAGCAGGTTCCTCGCTGCGCTCGGAATGACAACCTCATTAAGAAACATGACAGCAACACGCAAGGTTCGCCGGGCGTTCGAGTCGAGTTGAGGCCGCATGAGCTTCCTGGGCAATCTACAATCAAACGTTGAGCAGGCCGCGCGCAAGGCCGGGTTTGGAGGGCCTGCGGGCGGCTCCACCACCGGGCCGACGCGCTTCCTTGATCCGCGCATACTGGGCCGCATCTCCGATCTGCAACTGGTCGCGCGCAGCGTGGTCGAGGGCTTCCTCACCGGACTGCACCGCTCGCCCTTCACCGGCGTCTCCATTGAGTTCGCCGAGTACCGCCTGTACACGCCCGGCGACGATCCGCGCTCCATCGACTGGAACGTCTTTGCTCGCAGCGACCGCCACTATCAGAAGAAGTATCACGGCGAGACCAATACCGAGCTGACCATCCTGCTGGACGTCAGCGCGTCGATGGGCTTCGGCGGCAACTACAAAAATGTGAATGGGGCGGAGGACGCGCCGGCCATCAGCAAGTATGAGTACGGATGTTATCTCGCCGCCTCGCTCGCCTACTTTGCCAGCCAGCAGCGCGACGCCACCGGGCTGATTCTGTTTGACTCGGAGATTCGCGAGCGCATCCCCGCGCGCATGAGGCGCGGTCAGCTTCCGCGCATCCTGCACGCGCTGGACAATGCCAAGCCGGGCCAGACGACTAATCTGGCGGGAGCGCTCGACAAGCTGGCTGGCATGTTGCACCGCCGGGGCGTGATCGTGCTGATCTCGGACTTCTACGAACAGCCGGAAAAGATCTCCGACTCGTTGCAACGTCTGCGCTTCGGCGGCAACGACTTGATCCTGTTCCATCTGATGGACCCGCTCGAACTGGAATTTAATTTGGACGAGCCGGTGCTGCTGGAAGACCTCGAGACGGGCGACCGCATGGAAGTGAATCCAGAGTACGCCGGGCCGCAGTATCGCAAGCTGATTGAGGAACACATCGGGCGCATTGGCCAGGATGCACGGTCCGCGCGCATTGACTATGAGCTGGTGCCCACGTCGCGCCCGCTTGACTATGCGCTGTTCCACTACCTGTCCGCGCGACAGCGCCGAGGCTGAGCGTGACAGAGCCGCGACCGGAAGGGAGCGGTCCTTAATGGGTACCGATAATCGTCGAGCGTGACCGCTCCCTTCCGGTCGCGGCTCTGTTAACGAGGCTGCTAAAACAATGCAATTTCTTTCGCCATGGTTTTTGCTGGGAGCCTTTGCGGTGGCCGTGCCCATCTGGGTGCATCTCATCCGCAGTGAAGAGGCGCAGCGCATTGCCTTCAGCTCGCTGATGTTTCTGCGCAAGGTGCCCTTGAAATCCGCCTCGCGGCAGAAGCTGAAGCACTTGGCATTGCTGGCGGCGCGAACCGCTTTGCTGGTCCTGCTGGCGCTGGCTTTCGCGCGACCATTTTTTCCGGGAGGCGCGCCGTCGCTGCTGACCGGTTCCGGCAGCCGGCATCGCGTCATCTTACTCGATACTTCCTTAAGTATGCAGATCGGCGACCGCTGGCAGCGCGCCACGCAGGCCGCTGGCGAAGTGATTGACGATGTCAGTGAGAACGACGTCGGCCAGATCGTTACGTTTTCCTCCGACTTTGAAATTCAAAATCTTCCCTCCGCCGACCGCGCCGCGTTGCGCGCCACGCTCGCGGGATTGCAACCCACCGCTGGAACCACCTCTTACGAACATGCCTTCCGCGCCATTGAGCGCATTCAGGAAGACTCCGGCCGCGCGCTGGCCGTAACTTTTATTTCCGATCTGCAGAAGTCCGGCGCGGGTGGCAACGCGCAAGGGTTGTCCGTGCCTCCCGTCGCTGAGTTCAAGGTAGTCGATGTGGGCTCGGCGGCCACGCCGAACTTTGCGGTCTCGGACGTGCGCGTGCGCCCGCTGGTCTTTGGCGGTCGCTACCCGGAGCGCTTGGTGGCACAAGTGCGGGGCTTCGGCACCGAGGTCGCGACGCGGGACTTCACCCTTTCCGTCACGGGAAAAGTCATCCAGCGCAAAACGGTTACGGTGCCGGCCTCTGGAATGGCGCTGGTCAGCTTCGATCCATTCGATGTCCCGCAGGGAATCAATCGCGGCGAAGTGCGTGCCGTAACCGCCGACGAGCTGCCCGCCGACGATGTCTTCCAGTTTTCTCTGGAGCGCCGCGAGCCGTTTCGAGTCCTCTTCCTGCGCAACACGGGCGATGAAGGCGAGTTGTTCTATTTTCGCAACGCGTTGGCCGCCGAGGCCAATTCGCCGTGGCAGTTGGAAGTGCGCACTCCGGGCGACGACACCACGCATCCGCTGAATCAATACGCGCTGGTAATTCTTAGCAACGTGCCGCGCATTCCCAACGAATTGGCTGATGGCCTGCGCGCGCTGGTGCAACGCGGCGGCGGGATCATAATCACCGCGGGCAATCGCTTCCCCGCTCCGGAGCTGGAGCAGCAGCTCGCCGCCTTCTGGCCGGCGCACGCCACGCAGAAGCGCCTGCTCACACGCGACGCCGAGCGCCTGATCCTGCTCGGCGAGTACGAGCGCAGCCACGCCATCTTCCGCGATCTGGAAGACGCCGGTGGCGAATCATTGCGCGCCGTGCAAGCCTACGGGTATCTAAGCCTTCAGACCGATGGGAGTCCAGAGTCGAAAGTATTGATGCGCTTTGCCAATGCCGATCCGGCGCTGGTCGAGCGGCAATACATGGGCGGGCGTGTGCTGCTGCTGGCCACCGCGCTCGACAATATCTGGAATGACTTTCCGCTGCATCCCGTGTTCATTCCCTTCGTGCATCAGATGATGCGCTACGCCGGAGGCTATCCCTCCGACCCGCCGGCCTATCGAATTCCCAGCACGCTGTCGCTGCAAAACTTTGCTCGCGCCGGGCAAGCCGGGCAGGCCTGGGACGCAATTGGTCCGGACGGCAAGCGCGTAGTCGCCTTTGCTCAGGAGAACCGCGCCGACTTCCTGCTGCTGCGTCAACCGGGATTCTACGAGATCACGCAACGCGCCGAGAAGCATCTGATCGCGGCCAATATTGACCCGTCGGAGTCCGATCTGCAACCGCTGCCGGAAGAAGACCGCAAACTGCTCGCTCCTGCAACCGACACGCAAGGTCCCGCCGCTGTAACCGGCGCCCCGGAATCTGAGAAAAAGCAGTCGTTTTGGTGGATACTAATGGTAATGGCGCTGGCGGCAGCGCTGATCGAAATGGTTTTGGCGTTTCCGTTCCTGACCAAGCAGCGAGTGCTGGCGAATGTTGAATCCCAGCCCGCGATGGAAGGCGAGGAAATCTAATGCAGACTTTCCAGTCGTTTTCAAAACCGCCGGAGCGATCCAGGCAAACGGGTGGGCACCCCAACGAGCAGATCGCCGGTTACCTCGGCGATGTGCGGCGTCGCCTGCAATGGCAGACGGCGGCGCAGGGCCTGGGTGTCTGCGGCGTGGTGGCCCTCGTTGCCACCGTCGGTACCGTTCTGGCCGTGAATCACTGGCGTTTTTCGGAGTCGGCAGTCACGATGGGATCCATTTTCCTGTGGACCGCGCTGCTCGCCGCCGGCGCCTACTTTCTGGTGCGTCCGCTGCTGCAGCGCATCACCGACGCGCGTATTGCCCGCTTCGTCGAGGAGAAGCATCCCGAGTTCAAGGATCAGTTGGTAACCGCTGTCGAATTGCAGCAAAACGCCGCGACCAATGCCTCATCACAGATTTTCCAAAGCATCCTTGCGGAAGAAGCGATGCGCAAAACGCCGACTGCTCCGCCCAACTCGCTGGTCGATCCCAAACGCATCTGGAAGCCGCTGACTTGGGGCCTGGGCTCGGTAGCCATCATTTTATTTCTAGGATTATTTGGGCCGGGCGTGTTTCGCTATGGGACCAAGACGCTCTGGATCGGCTGGGCACAGGCCAAGAACAATCCGCTGTATCTGATTAACCTGACTCCCGGCGACGTTACCGTCGGTCGCGACGCGGATCAGGAAATTCTGGCCACCGCCGAGGGCTTCCTGCCCGCCGACATGAAGTTGCACGTGCTCTACGGCAAAAATGCCGCTTGGGAAGAAGCCTCCATGCTGCCCGGCGACAAGGGCGCGGGATTCCATTTTTTGTTGATGAACATTCAGGAGCCGATCCAGTATTACGTTGAGTCCAACGGCGTGCGCACCGCGCAGCACACCATCTCGGTGATCGCCGTGCCGCGCGTAGATCGCCTGGAAGTGAAGTTTCACTATCCGCCCTACGCCGGCATGGAGGACGTTACCGAGCAGGCTGGCGGCGACATCATCGCGCTGAAGGGCACGGAGATCACACTCACCGTCCACACCGACACGCCCGCGCCCGGCGGAAGGCTGGTGCTGGATGACAACTCCGCCATTGAATTGAAGAAGACGGGCGAGAAACAATTGCAGGCCGTCTTCAAGCTATCCAAGGACGCTCTCTATCACGTGCGTCTGCAAGACCCGCAGAGCCGCGAAGCGCGGGCCAGCGAAGAATATCTGATGCAGGCCGTCAACGACATGGCGCCCACGGTGCGCCTGGTCCGTCCTGGCAAGGATCTGAAGCCGACTCCGGTCGAGGAAGTCATTATTAACTTCGAGGCGCAGGACGACGTGAGGCTCTCTAACCTCGACCTGCAATACATCGTGAACGGCAAAGAAAAGAAGACCGTCGCGCTAGTGAAGAATGGAAAGACGCAGCAGGTAACTGAATCTCACCTGATCGCGCTGGAGAATTATACGCTGCAACCCGGCGACCTGATCTCCTACTATGCCGAAGCGAAAGACGCCGCCGGAAACGCCACCCCGACGGATATGTTCTTCCTGCAGGTGCGTCCCTTTGAGCGCAACTACACGCAAAGCCAGCAGGGCGGCGGTGGTGGCGGTGGAGGCGGCGGGCAGGAAGATAGTTTCCTTTCCGAGCGCCAGAAAGAAGTGATCTCCGCCACGTGGAATGTGCTGCGCGGCAAAGACAAGCAGCGCGCCGACCAACTAGCCGAGGCCGCTGAAGTCCTCTCGACCGTGCAGCAGACCGTGAAGGAGCAAGCCGAGACTTTGCAAACACGCATCGGGCGGCGCGAGCTTACCGGTGTCAACCAGGAATTCAACGCGCTGGCGGAAAACCTCAAGAAAGCGGTCGAGTCCATGGACCCGGCCATTGCGATGCTCAAGGGGAAGAAGTTTGAGGATGCGCTCACGCCGGAACAAACCGCGCTCCAGTATTTGCTGCGCGCCGAGGCCACTTATCGCGACATTCAAGTTGCCTTCGGACAGCAGGGCGGTGGCGGTGGCGGCGGCGCCAGCGCGGGCCGCGACCTGAGCGACCTGTTCCAGTTGGAACTCGACACCGACAAGAATCAGTACGAGACGCTACAGCAAATGGCCGCAGGAGGCGCGGGCGGAGCCATGCCCGGTCAGGAGATGGACGAGATCATGCGCAAGCTGCAGGAGCTTGCCCGCCGTCAACAGGAGATCGCGCGCCGCGAGCAGGAGAATCAGAAGGACTCGATGCGCTCGGCCAATCGCTGGGAGCAGGAGATGCTGCGCCGCGAGACGGAGGAGCTGGCGCGAAAGCTGGAGCAGCTCTCGCGTCAGTCGAACTCTTCGCAGATGCAGCAGGCTAGTCGCTCACTCTCGCAGGCCGCGCGCGACATGCAGCAGGCCGGACAACAAGGTCAGCCAGGCGGACAATCGGGCCAGGGCGGGCAGCAGCAGAATAGTCAGAATCAGCAGAACCAGCAGAGTCGAGGCCAGCAAGGTCAGCAGCAGAGCCAACAATCTGGTCAGCAGGGCGATCAGCAGAACGCGCGCAATCAGCAGGGCGGCGAACGGGGCGGCAGCGAACGCGAGCGAGCGCTGGAGCGTCTGCGCGAGGCGAGCAACGCGCTGGCTGGACAGCGTAGCAGCATGGAGGGTCAGCGCCTGAGCGAAATGTCCAATCGCGCCAAGGATATCGCCAACCTCCAGCAAGGGATCGCTGAAGAGACGCGGCGCATGGCCGCCCGTGGCGAGAATCGCTCGCCGGGGCCGGAGGAGCGGCAGGCGCTGTCGGAGACCATCAACGATAAGATTCAACTGCTGGAGCAATTGCGGCAACTGGAGCGTGACATCAACGCCGCCGCCGGCCGCATGGCTGGCAGTCAGCGCGAGACGTCCGAGCAACTTCGTGGAGCGTCTTCGCACATGCAGGAAGAGCGGCTCAGCGACAAAATTCGGCAGGGCGCGTATCTCTCTCAACGCGGATTGTGGCCAGCGGCTGCGCCGGTGGAAGATGAGTTGAGCGGGAATCTGGATGAATTAGCGCGCCGTCTCGATGGCGCGCAGCGCGCCACGCAGCAGGACGGCGCGAGCGAAGGCGACAAGCTGGCGCGTGCGCTGGAAACGGCGGAGCGCGTTCGCCAGGGTCTCGAAGCAATGGGCGGTCAACCTCCCGGGGAGCGGCCCGGACAGGGTGGCCAGCAACCCGGCCAACAGGGGCAGGGTCAACAGCCCGGTCAACAATCCGGACAACAGCAGGGCCAGCGCGGCGGAAATCAAAATGGTAATCAACCCGGCAACCAAGGCCAGCAACCAGGCCAACAAGGTCAGGGCCAACAACCGGGCCAGTCCGGCCAACAGGGACAAGGGCAAGGCCAGGGCCAGGGACAGGGACAGGGGGGCAGTCAGGGTAGTCAGGGTGGCAATGGCCAAATGAGTGATGGTCAGGGTCAGATGTCTGGCCAGCGTAACCCCGGTCAGATAGGCGGCGGTCGAGGCGATGGTCGCGCGGGATCCTTCGCGGGCGGAAATGTTGGCGAGTCCTACAATCCCGGCGGGTTTTATCCGGGCCAGTATACTCCCGAGCAGATGCGGCAGATGGATCGTCAATTCGGCGAGCTTTCGCGCGAGGCCGGCGAGCTGCGCGAACTGATGGGTAATGATACGGAGTTTGGCAAAATGGTGATGGACCTGATCCGCTCCATGCAGAATCTGGACGCGGGCAACTTCCCTGGCGATCCGGCGGAGCTGGACCGTCTACGCAGCGAGTTGACCGATAAATGGAAGGAACTGGAGCTGCGCCTGCGCCGCGAAATGCAGATGGGGGAGCCCGAAGCGGTACGGCTTAGCGGGCAGGAGCGGGTGCCGGAAAAGTATCGCTCACTGGTTGAAGAGTATTACCGCTCACTATCTCGCAAGAAGCAGTAAAATCGGGATTCGGCAATTGCCGAACCGGAGAGTAATCAAACCATGTGCGCCGTTCGAGTGGGTGATTGGTCGGGACCTGAGCAGCGCAAAGCCCGCCGAGTTGCGCTGGGCGCTTCCATCGAGTGTCGGGATGGATTTGATGTCTATCAGGGTAAGGCGGAAAACATTAGCGTCACTGGTTTGCTGATTCGCAGTGAAAAGCAGAGCAGCGAAGACAAGGTGCTGGCTGTGTCGTTTTTCCTGCCCGGCCATGCCACGCGGATTCAAGCAGAAGCGCGGGTCGCCCACATCGTTCCCGGCGTATTCATGGGCCTGGAGTTCTCCACAGTTTCAGAACTCACACAATCCGCCATTGAGCAATATGTAAACTCGGTCCCTACGAGTGAACTGAAACCTTAGAGTTGCTGCCACATTAAGATTGCTGTCTCCCGCTTTTTGGTTCCTTAGGTATAACAATCATCTTGAGTAATTTTGCCTGGCAGCGTCTCCGCATCTTGCAGTCAGCGCCGGTTGCCATGTTACAATCACCGTTCGGGTGAATCGCTCTCGCCGCGGTATCATTTGCCAAAAAATGATTGATTGGCGCAAGAATGGGTCC
>SHUM01000030.1 GCA_009691245.1 Acidobacteriota bacterium
AGAGCCGCGACCGTCAGGGAGCGGGGGTTCGTCCCGGCTGGCAAGACCAGTCTCAACCCCCCGCTCCCTGACGGTCGCGGCTCTGTTTTTGACATGTTATGAAATGGGAATTACCAGCGGCGGACGTCGCCGACGTCGACGTGGATGAAGTTGCTGCGCGGATAGTAGCCTACGCCGCCACGCTTCAGGCTCAACGCGGCTTTACGTAGTTGCGCCGTTTTTACTTCCGGGACGCGAATGTCAATCGCCTCAGCCTGCATGTGCAGGCTGTGCTTGGCCACACCGGAGCTATGCTGGCGCAGATACTCGTTGCTCCAGGGGCTGCGATAGCCGCTGAGAATGTTAATCTCGGCGTCGGGCCGGCCCACAGACTTGGTGAGATCTGTTAACAGATCAAACAAGCGCGGGTCAAAGTGATGGACGTCGCCCGTGCGGAAGTCACCCAGAAAACTGTCTAGCGTGGCCAGGGCCTCGGGCAGATAGTTCTCTCCAACTTTATAGACCAGATCCAGGTGTTCGTTGGTGTGGGTGTGAAACATGCGCAGCCGATACTCCGGCTCCGGCGTTGGCGGAATTGTGGAGACTGCCGTGTGCGAGGGGAGCACCAGCGGCGAAAGCAGGAAGAACAGGACGCTGAATATCCAGCGATTGCGTCCACACTCCCGACCATATTTCACGCCGTACTCTCTGCCGAATTCGCTAATTGTCCCACTGCGCATAATTCAGAAAACCTTTCGATCGAGAAGCCGGACACACATTGCGGTGCCGCAACCCGACCATAACCCTGAAGATACAATCCCTAATTGTCGCAGTTTATGCTTGACCCGCCAAGCTTTATTTTGCTTGGCCGCGTCGCGCAAGCGTCTGATTCTTGACGCTAGACCATTCTTAGCGTTGGAGTATAGCGCTCCTGATCGGGTAGCCACGGTGAGCGGTTTTATCGCCGTGGGATCGGCTTCCAATACACCAATAATTGGGTGGAGTGATTCGGGGCGATGTCCGCTATTTGGCAATGGCTTCGGAGCGGCGGCGGATTTCGTTCGCCGCCCATTGCGCCTGCTGACGATATTTTTCAGGCAGGCCCGCCGAGCCGAATCGTTCGAACTGCGCCAGCAGTTCCAAGTCCCCCGGCTGGCCAATTATCACCAGGGCGCGCAAAGCTTCCCAGAGGTGCATCTCGCCCGGCGAAAGCACTATCAGCTCATCGCCTTCGCTGACCGTGCTGCCGTCGGGAATTTTAATTTCCAGAACGGTGCCGGGCACTGGAGTTCGCGCGTCCACCATCTTGACCTGGCCCTGCCCGTCCGGACTCTGCTCGATTCGCGCGACCGCTGTGCCGCCATCCACGCGAGATTCCATCTGCGCGCGGTAGCGGACCGTTCCCGCGGCGGGCGAGCGCACCACCGTGGGGCGGAACATGGCTAATATTTCGTACCGGCCGGCGGCATCCTGAAACCGCACCAGCGAAAGCGCCACGTTGCGACGAACGAGCAGATCGGGGTCCTGGAGCATATTCAGCAGAGCCTGATGAAACGCCTCAGACTTTTGATCCGTTCCCAGCACCCAGGCCAGCGTTACGCGCAGTTCCTGAATGGGACTGTCGGTTAGATGGACCACCGTGGGGTACCACTGCTCAACGGACTTGTCGCCGCGCTCGATGCGCTCACCGATCTGCACCAGAGCATGTTGGATGTGGCGCGGCTGATCCTTGTCATTGAGATATTGTTCCAGCTCCGCGTCGGGCAGCGCGCGCCCGAACCACGTCCCGCGCCAAAATAGAAAGGGCACGATGACAAAGGCTGCGGCGACGAGGGCCAGATACACGGCTACGCGCTTGAGAGTCTTCTCCTGGCGGAGGGCTTGAAGTGGATCAGGCTCGGCAGCCGCAACCGGCGCGACATTCTCTAGGGAGGCCGGTGCCGGGGGATTTGGGGGTTGCTGGTCGCTCGACATGATGGGTTCCTGAGGATTCATTATAGCTGGTAGAGCATCCAGTAGACGATCACGCCGGTAACGGATACGTATATCCACAATGGCAGCGTGCGCCGCGCGATTCGCGCGTGCGCGGCGTAATCCGCTCGGAACGCCCGGCGCAGCGTCATCAGCACCAGCGGGACGATGGCCGTGGCCAGAATGGTGTGTGAGATCAAAATGGCGAAATACACGATGCGAAGGTACCCCTGTCCCGTGAAAGCCGTGGAGCCGGTGTGATAGTGATAATAAAGATAGGAAACGAGAAAGAGAGTGGAGGTGGTGAAGGCGCCCAGCATGGCCCGCTTATGCGCGGCGATCTTCTTGCGCCGGATAAACAGATAGCCAAGCGTCAACAGAATCGCGCTCAGAGAATTCAGCGTGGCATTGACCGCCGGGAGCATGGGGACGGGAATCATGGAATTATTTCTCGACCAATTAATTTCTCAACCGGCTGTCATCGTCCCCTCAACGCTGTCATCCTGAGCGGAGCGAAGGATATGCTTTGCTCACTTTGCGGTATAAAAAGCAGATCCTGCGCTCCGCTCAGGATGACAACCGTTAGTGGAAGGATAGATATAGGGGCACGGCGTTAGCTAAAATTCTTCATTGACGGGCGTCCACACCACAGCAAACCCGCGGCGAGAATCAAGACAGAGAAGAACAACGTGAGCTGGAACGACAGCCCCAGGGCCTGATTCGGCGTCAACAGCGCGGCGCGCAACGCGGATACTTCGTAGGCGAGCGGGTTCAGGCGCATCATCCATTGCACCCACACCGAGGCTCCATCGAGCGGGAAGGCCGCGCCGGAGAGCATCCACAGCGGCATCAGCACCAGATTCAATACGGCATGAAACGCCTGAGTCGAGTCCATCTGCCAGGCAATCACAAACCCCAGCCCAGTCAGCGAAAATGCGGTGAGAAACAGCACGATGGTGGATTCCACCAGCATCGCAGGCGACAGCGGAATCCCCGCGACCGGAGCCAGAAGTATGAAGAGTATCCCCGGAATCATCGCTTGCGTGGCTCCACCAAGAATCTTGCCGAGCACGATGCTGATTCGCGGAATGGGCGTTACCAGCACGCTCATCAGGTAGCCATCGCGGCGATCTTCAATCGTCGACATATTCGAGAAGATCGACGTGAACAGCACCACAAGCACGATGGAGCCTGGGAAGAAATATTGCAGATAGCCGGGATTCGCCGTAGCTGTCTGCGGCTGGAACGAACTGCCCAGCCCCGAGCCCAGCACCAGCCAGAACAGAAATGGCGCGCCGAGCAATCCGACGATGCGGCTGGGCTGGCGCAGAAAGCGGACCAACTCGCGCCGCCATAGCGAGACCATCGGCAGCCACATGCCAACGCGGGCAGGGGTCTGCGCCGCGGTGGGAATGTGGACCTCGGCAGATAGCGGTGTGGAATGAGCCAAAATTTTCCTTATGCGGTGATCAACTCCGAGCCGCGACACGCGAATCGGAGTCGCGACCCAGTCCGGTGGTCAGGAGCTTTCAGATTTTCGTGCATCGTGGCCGCTCCATAACTGTCGCGGCTCGGATACAAACTAGCTGGCGGCCGGCGCGTCTCCGCCGGGAGCTGTGTCGGCCTTCTTGCCCATGCCTTTCAGCGGGCCTTCGCGCGCGATCAACGCGGCCGCGCCGAGAAACACTGCCCCCAGCAAGCCCCAGATCATGATTGCGAAAATCTGCTCCGCGGCAACGTCTTTGCCTCCCAGCAGCGCGTATCCCGCTGCCGCCATACAGCCGAGGCCAATTGCGCCGCAGGATGCGGCCAGTATCGTAAATTCCATCTCGGATCACTCCTGAATGAATTTTCTAAAATGAGTCTAGCACAACCCAAACTTTACCTGGCGCGATCACTTGTGTCCCTCGCGCTTAGATGCCGGCGCGGGTTGAGCGCCCTGATCTTCCCAAAGCGTGTGGCCGGTGCGGCGCAAAAAAACGTCTTCGAGTGTCGGCCGGGACATGGCGATGGACTGAATCTCGCCGGGAAACTCCTCTACCAGCCGGGGAATAAACTGATGGCCCTGCTCCTGCTCGATGCGCAAGCGCGAGTTCATCTGCTGGGCAACAATCGAGAACCGCTCGCGGATCAGGTCAATCAAACGTGCCGGCGATTTCGCGTCAATGTGAATGACGTCGCCGCCAATCTCACGCTTCAACTCTTCCGGCGTGCCGGTGGCCACCAGCTTGCCGTTGTCCAGGATGGCCAGCCGCTCACACTGGTCAGCCTCTTCCAGAATGTGCGTGGTGAGCAGGATGGTTACGCCGTCGGATTTCTGCAGGCTGGTCAGATAGTCCCACAGCGAACGTCGCGCGCCGGGATCGAGTCCCGTGCTGGGCTCATCCAGCAGCAACAGCGACGGCGCGTGAATCAATCCCTTGGCGATCTCGATGCGGCGGCGCTGGCCACCGGAGAGCGTCTCGGCCAGATCATTACGGCGATCAGACAAGCCCACGCGTTCCAATAGTTCCGTGATGCGACGATCCAGCGCCGCGCCGCTCAGGCCGTAAAAATTCCCCTGATGCCGGAGGTTCTCATAGGCAGTCAGCTTGCGGTCTAGATTGTTGGCCTGAAAAACCACGCCAATGCGCCGTCGCACATGCGCGGCGGCCGAGACCACATCCTCGCCGAATATTCGCGCCGTGCCGGACGAGGGCGGCAGCAGCGTCGAGAGGATGCGGAACAGCGTTGTCTTGCCGCCGCCATTGGGGCCGAGCAAGCCGAATATCTCTCCTCGCTCGACCGTGAAAGACACTTGATCCAGCGCGGCGCGGTCCCCATAGGAGCGGCTCAGCGCAGAGATATCAATTGCATTGGGCGCATTAGGCGCATTGGGGGTACTGGGGACTGGAGGCATTAAGGGTTCACTTTGTCGATGAGCATCAGCGCGTAGATGATCGGCAGATAAATCACCGAGGCCAGCAGCAGGCGGCGCGCATCGGGCTTGGTCTTGCGGCGCGCGGCGAGCAGGCCGTAATACAGATAACCAAAACCGGCGAGCAGCGTGCCCACTAGATATATATTTCCGGTAACTCCGAGCCACGTCGGCACCAGACTCACAGGGAGCAGCGCGAGCGTACAGAGAATAATCTGACGTCCCGTGGATTTCCCATCGGGTTCGGCCACGGGCAACATGACGATGCTGGCGCGCGCGTAGTCCTCCTGATAGAGCCAGGCGATGGCCAGGAAATGCGGGAACTGCCATAAAAATAAAATTGCGTAGAGCACCCATGCAGCCAGCGGCAACTCGCCTGCGACGGCGGCCCATCCGATCAGCGGAGGTATCGCGCCGGGAAATGATCCCACCAGAGTGGAATGCGGCGTGCGCGTCTTCAGCGGCGTGTACAGGAACAGGTAGCTGATTAAGGTGGCCGCGGCCAGCAAGCTCGACAGACCGTTCACAAACCAGATGAGATAAATGGTTCCGGCCAGCGCCAGGCCAGCGCCGAAGGCCAGAGCTTTCCATGCCTGCATGCGACCGGCGGGCAGCGGGCGATTGCGGGTGCGGTACATGAGCGCGTCCGTATCCCGCTCCCAATATTGATTCAACGCCGCCGTGCCGCCAGCGACCAATCCGGTGCCGAGCAGCGTATGAAACAGCAGAGCGAAGTCCAGGCTGCCGGAAGAGGCCAGGTAGAATCCAATCACGGTGGAGAACAGAATCAGTCCGGTAACGCTGGGCTTGGTCAGCTCGGCGAAATCGGCCATGACCGTCCGCTGCTGGGCGAAGGTGGACGCCAGACTGTTGTGAGGAGTGCTCATTTAGCTTTCAATACATTAAGAAATGATGAGGAACCGCCTGGCAACTTTTTTTCGGTACCTATCACTTTGCGCCGGAAACATCACGAAGATTCATTGTACCAGCAGAACGACGGAATGCCAGCAACGTAAGCGTCCAACTCAGGCCGAGCAGCAGCGCGCCCGTTACCAAATGCGCGGAGGTGGTCCAGACCACCAACGGCGCCGGGCCGGGCATTCCAGCATGAGCTGCGCGGGAAAAATAGGAGAGCAGGCCGAGCATCACCTGCAAAGCCAGCAAAATGCCCAGCCCCATGGCGATCTGCTGGAACGGTTTTTGCTCGCGGAGGCGCATCGCGCGCAGCACCGCCCAGCCGACCATGAAGCAAACCAACAACGCGGTGGAAATGTGCGGGATGACCGAAAAAACGCGATGCCGCAATCCCGCGCCGGTGATTAATTGCAGAAAGACGCTGGCCGTCGCCGCCACGCCAACATATCGGAACGCTGGAGCGCCGGAGTCCATTAGTGGCAACGCCGGTGCGTCCCAGTAAGAACTTGTCACCAGGGCTAACGTTAAACAAATGCAGAAGAATAACTGAGCGAGGCAGGCGTGCGTGATGGAGATGGGAGCGGGCAGCAGATACAGTACGGTGATGCCGCCGAGAACGCCTTGCAGGATGACCTCGATCAGCGCCACGCCGCCCAGTTGACGCACCCATGCGCGCGGCTCGCTGCGCCACAGCCACACGGCCAGGACGAGTGTGAGAAAGCCCACCAGCGTGGCCACCATGCGATGTCCATGCTCGAAGAAGACGCCGCCGGTCATCTCCGGCATCACCTGCCCGAAGGAGAGCGGCCAATCGGGAACTGAGAGGCTGGAGCGAGTGCCCACCACCAGCGCGCCCGCCAGCAACAGCAGCAGCGTGCAGACGGTGGTCAGCATGGCGAAGCGGTGTAGCCAAATAGAAGAGCGGCCCGAAGGCCGCTCTCCCAAGTTGAATCGATCCGATTGAACTGCGTTGGTTGGCAATTAGAACCTCAATAAACCAACTTAGCCTTTGAAGGCGAAGTCGGCGGTCTTGGTCTCTTTCGCGCCCACGGTAACCTTGATGGTCTGCGCAGGATACTTCTCATGCCAGGCCTCGATGGTGTAATCCCCCGGAGGCAGGCCCTTGATGCTGAACGTGCCATCGGGGCCGCTGACGGCGTGGAAGGGGTGCTTCTGCACGCCGACGTAGGCCTTCATCCAGGGATGTACATTGCACTTCACCGGAATGGTCACTTCCGCGCGCGGGAAGGTCTCTTCAAGGTCTGCGGCGTTGGGCGGCTGCGACTGGTTCCACTCGCGGTTCTGGGTGGGCAGCGGGTGAACATTGTGGTTGGTGGGATCAGAGTTCTTCACGCGGAACTTCTGGCCGACCATCAGCGCCAAAATGTGCGGGTGATAGGTGCAACCACTTTGATCCAGCACCACCGGCTCAGCGGGAACCGGGAACGCGCGATCGCCGAGGCCTTCCTTCACATAGACGTAAACATTGCGCAGGGTGCCGTTGTCGTTGACGACCACTTCTTCAATGAATGCAGGCTCCTTGCTGTTCGCGGTGCACGCCGGGACGGCGTCCATGCGAATGCGCTGTGCGACCGGCTTGGCGCCCTCAAAAGAAATTTTGCCGGTAATCTCGCCAGCGGTGGCCGGATCAACCGGTGCGGCGGCGGGTGCGGCGGCAGTGGGTTCAGCGGCGGGCGTGGAAGCGGTCTGCTGTCCTCCACCGCAGCCGGCCAGCATCAGACCTAACGACAGGGTGCTCAATCCGAGCAGTCTGAGTCGAATCATTTCGTAATTTCCTCTTTCTGTTTAATGTCAGATTTCCGTGCCGTTGATTCCGCCCTGGGAAGTTACCGAGGCCCCGCAGCGCCGCCATTTCCAGACGACGCACACGGACTCGGGCAAAACACGTGAGCCAGCCAGCAACTCCGCATTACCCCATAGCGCCTAGGCCATGATGCCTTCCCTGAGACGAATAATTCAGACAGTACGGATAACCATAATATCGCCAACTGCCGTTGTCCGCAAGACGCTGCGTCCGCTGTCGCACATATGGAACTGTCCACTGGCCGCCGCGCGTCCCCCTGGCGACTTGCTCCGCGATTCAGGTTACAATACCGGGACCCCTGTTGCTCGTCTATTCAAGGCACCACGCCAGGTGCGGCGAGAGGGTTGCAATGCACGTCTGACTTTTAGGAGGCAAATCGCTTGACCCCTGGCGTAGGCTCCCCCTGGCTTTGGGTGGGATTCACCTTGGCCGTTTTCGTAATGCTGGCTCTCGACCTCGGCGTATTCCATCGCAAGGCGCATTCTGTCAGCCACCGCGAGGCGCTGGGCTGGACGATGGTATGGGTCTCGCTGGCGCTGGCCTTCAATGCCTGGATTTTCTTTCATTTTGGTTCGCAGCACGGTCTGGAGTTCCTGACCGGCTACGTCATTGAATACTCCCTCAGCATTGATAATATTTTTGTCTTCCTGCTGGTTTTTCGATACTTTGCGGTTCCCTCCACTTCGCAGCATCGCGTGTTGTTCTGGGGCATCCTGGGCGCCATGGTCATGCGCGCCGGATTTATTCTGGTCGGCGCCGTGCTGATCGAACGATTCAGTTGGATCATCTATGTCTTCGGCGCATTTCTGGTCTATACCGGCTACAAGATGCTCAGCGGCGGAGACGTCGAGGTGCATCCGGAAAAGAACCCGGTGGTGAAACTCTTCCGCCGCTTCGTGCCCATTACCTCGCACTATGAAGGTTCGCGCATGACCGTGCGGCAGCACGGCAAGCTGCTGGCCACGCCGCTGCTGCTGGTGCTGGTGGTCATCGAGGGCACGGACCTGGTCTTCGCCGTCGATTCCATCCCGGCCATCTTCGCCGTTACCCACGACCCGTTCATTGTCTATACATCCAACATTTGCGCCATCCTTGGCCTGCGTAGCCTTTACTTCCTGCTGGAAGGCGCGATGAACAAATTCCACTACCTCAAAGTGGGCCTGGGGATCGTGCTGAGTTTTGTCGGCGTGAAGATGCTCATCAGCGGATACTGGCATATTCCGATTCTCGGTTCGCTGGGCTTCATCGTGGTAACCCTGGCGTCGTCGATTGCAGCGTCGCTATACAGGCCGCTTCCGGAGCCTGCCACGGATATTCCCGTGAATCCCGGCGGCACCGCCGACCCCATGCACCGCAAGGGGCATCACAAGTAGCGAAATTGAGGCATAATGCGGCGGTAGTCCGATTTCCCCAATCCTACTATCCTTCTTTTCCGTGGGAGTAGTGATGTACAAACACATGCTTCGCGCGGTGGTGGTCCTGCTGGCCTGTGCCGATGGTTCAGGGCTTGCTGTTGCGCAATCGTCCGTTCCGCAATTCATCCCCGGCAGCACGCTGCCCAGAATGCAACTGACCGGAGAGCACTTCCAGATATTTCCAAATGGCACTTACTTCAACGAGATAACCAGCGCACAAACCCTCACGCGTTACGGAATACTCGGCTCGGATCTCGGATACCCGATCACCGTCGGCGACCGGACCTACTTCTTGTTTGGCGACACCATCGGCAACTATCTAAACGCTGGCCGCTACACGCAGGCACGGCTGAACGCAGCGGGTTCCAATGATGCTTTGGGCTACATCAGCAACACGGATCTCCGGCCCTGCCGCTATATCCCCGAAGTGGACCTTCAGATACTGCAGGGCAACAGCCGCCCCACGGTTTCCCAGGGGGCCTGTCCTTCGCTGCGTTTTTTCGCCAATGCAGGCCGCGCCAGCGATGAACTCCTGTTCAAGCCCATCGTGATCTCCGGCCTGCTTGCCGGGGAATCGCAGGGGGCTTTCCGCGTGCCGTCGTCGGGGTTCATGTACAACAACCGCATGTATGTGTTCTTCACCAGCAGGATTCGGGATGCCGACGGAGACGGAGTGCCGGAGGCCTTGCTACAGTCGCTGCTGGCCAAGTCTGATCAGCCCGTCGCGAACTGGACTGATCAGACTCCGCCATCATTCACGCGCCTGTACACGGTCTCCGCGCACAGCCCCCTGGCCGATCCGGCGAATCCGCCTGCTGAAGCCGGCGAGCCGGGCAAATTAATGTATTCCATACCGATGGTGATGGATTCGGCGGCGCTGTCCGCGGCCGGATTATTGTCCGGGCTGCCCGCGGAGCTGCGCACCGCGGCCAGCGTCCTGTTCGTATACTCCGCCAGCTACCGGATCACGCGCAGCAACGTGTTTCTGGCGGCGGTCGCTCTGGCGGATGTGGAGGCTGGCCCATCGCGCTGGTTCTACTATCGTGGAAACAGCCAATGGTCCAGCAACGAAGTGGACGCCGCGCCTTTGTTGGAAGGCACGCCGAATGTCGGCAACTTTTCCGTCAAATGGATCAGCGCGCTGCAGCGCTTTGTGATGCTGCGCACTACGGTGGGCCAAATTTCCGGGCTAACCGCCACCACTCCCTGGGGGCCATGGAGCCCGCCCGTTACCCTTTACACCATCCGCGACACCTGGAGCCGCAAGCTTTCACACCATACTGGAGACCCCATCGTGCGCAGCCTGGTTCCCATTTACGATCGCAACGGCAGCCCCATTGATATCGGAAATGGTGAGGGGGCTTCCGTCTATGGGCCCTATTTGCTGGACCAGATTACGCAAAATCCTGACGGGACCGTAACGCTCTACTACACGCTATCGTTGTGGAACCCCTATCAGGCGTTCCTGTTCAGCAGTACGGTATCGGCCGGCGCGCCGCTGCCGACCGCTTCGACGGTGAATGCGGCGAGCTTCGCGCCCGGCGCGCTTGCCTCCGGCGCCATCGCCTCCTTGTTCGGCAGCGGACTGGCTCCGAGCACGTCCTCCACTCCCAGCACCACAACTTGCCCTTCACGCTGGCAGGCGTCAGCATCAACGTACAGGATCAGCAGGGCACCACTCTTGCGGCTCCTTTGTTTTTCGTTTCCGCGGGCCAGATCAATTTCCTGCTGCCGGAGGGCCTGGCGCCCGGCAGCGCCACGGCCACCGTGCTGCGCGATTTCGCGCCCGCGGCCAGCGCGCCGCTGACCATCGCTGCAGTCGCCCCCGCGCTGTTTACGGCGAATGCCGACGGGCGCGGCGTGGCCGCGGCCTACTTTTCGACAGCCAGCAATCCCACTGTTTTCGCTTTCACATGCGGGGCAGCCGGCGGCACGTGTTTCGCCGCTCCCTTTGATCTTTCCACCGCGCTTGGCGGCGCCGTGCTGGTTCTCTACGGGACGGGCCTGAAGAACAATGGCGGCCTGAACTCCGTGGTGGTGACCCTCGGCGGCGTGCGCGCGCAGACGCTCTACGCCGGGCCGCAGAACCAGTATCCCGGCCTGGATCAGATCAACGTGCAGCTGCCGCCGGGGCTAGCCGGTCGCGGCGAACTGGATGTGATCGTCACCGTGAACGGCGTGCGGGCCAATACCGTGCGCGTCGCGTTCCGCTAGCCGGATGCGACCCCTTGCGGCCGCGTGGAATTGGCAACGCAAACTGCGATCCATCCGCGATTTGTTTGTGCCACACTTCCACCCCGCCGCCACTTCCGCTAGAATTGCTGATTATCAGAACAGGAGCGTTCAGCTATGGCAATCGATCCGGTCTGCAAGATGGTGATTGATGAAATCAAGGCAGCAGGCAGCTCGACCTATCAGGGTAAGACCTACTTCTTCTGCGCGCTCGGCTGCAAGAAATCCTTCGAGGTGAATCCGGAGAAATACCTTGCGCCGAAATCGTAAACTTCCTGCAAGACCAAGGGCAGGCGTAGAATGAATTGAGTATCTCAATAGATGGCGACACAACCGATCAGCGGCATTCAGTTCGTAACCGACAGCAAAGGCCGCAAGCTGGCGGTGCAGATTGACCTGCGCAAGCACCGTCTGCTCTGGGAAGACCTCTCCGACGGACTGATGGCCACGGCGCGCCGCAAGGGAAAATCCGTTTCCTGCGCGGATTATCGCGCGGCAAGAATAAAACGCTCCCGTGCCTAAATACAAAGTCTTTCTCAAATCATCCGCGGCGAAGGAATTGGACGCGTTAAGCGATGCTCTGTTTGCTCGCGTGGACAAGAAGATTCTCGATCTTGCACATCATCCCCGGCCCGTCGGCTGCAAGCAACTTCGCGGACAACGCGATCTGTAGGGAGTTCGTGCAGGGAATTACCGGGTCATCTACTCAATTGATGATGCCAAATTGCTGATTGAAATCCTGAAGGTCCGAGACCGGAAGAACGTTTACGAACGTTAGCTTCCATCCGTGCTTGATTCTTGTCGTTTGAATTCTGCTTAGGAGTTTGTTTTGCTTTATTTTTCTTCTTCCTGTTCTAATACCGCTCGTTGATCCACTTGGCGGCGTAGTCGAAGAAATTCTTCACGCTGTTCCCGTATTGCCCCGGCGTCGACTCGCACTCCGTGCAGGGCGTGATGCCGTGCGTCGCGCCATCGATGATGACGTAGTCCTTGTCCTTGCTGGCCGCTGCCTCGTAGTTGATCTCGTTGTCGCGCACGAAGTAATGTCCGCCCATGCCGAAGATGAGCACGGGCACGGAGATACTTCGCAGCGCGCAGGGCGTTGAGTTATTGCTCGAGCACCAGTCGATGCCGTCCATCGAGTCGGTCGAGCGAATCGCGTTGGCGCTGAGGAACGACTTGAGCGTCAGAAACAGCGTCCCGCCGTTGAGCGTGAAGTTGGACTTCTTCATATTCAGATTCGGCTGGCGCACGCTCTCGACAATCTGTGTAACGATAGTCCCGTCGTTCTTGAGCAGCTTCTGCGGCTTCACCGTCGCGTGATGGACGCGCATGTCCATCTCCATCAGGCGCGCTCCCACCGCGCGGGGAACGATGAACGGCTCGTCGTCAGTGTAAGTTCTCTTGCCGGCCTTCACCAGTGCCAGCCGCTTCTCCGCCGCCGCGATCAGACGATTCATTCGCGCGGCCTGCGCCTTGAAATAGCGCTGCTTGAAATCGTCCGAGTAGTTTGACGAGCCGTTGGGGTTGTAACCATTCTTCGCGCTGTAGGGATCGAGAGACGGGTCAATCTTTGTGGGATCAGTTTCGTCCATCAGCGAAGCGTTCAGGCTGCGCACGCCGTTCACCGAGTTGCCGGGGTGCGCATCGCGGAAGATGACGCCGTCGGCGCGCGGCAGGTTGGCCAGCTTGTCAGTACACTGCATCAGCTTGCCCGGCCCTTGGCAATACGACGGGCCCTTCTCCGCGACCGCTTGGTAGAAGCTCATCGTGGGTCCGCCACCGCTGCCGCCGTGAAGAATTACTTTGGTGATGCCGGGCTGCTTGCGCAGAAACTCGACCGCGGACTTCACGTCGAGCGCAATATCCTCCCACTCGACCGAGGCCTCGTTGTTCTCAAAGCGCGAATTCAGTCCGAGCACCATGATGCCGCGCTTGGGGAACTCCGTCATAGGCAGGCCGGACATTTGATTGTTGGTGCGATGCGTGACGATCACGGCCACATGCGCCGCCGGGCCGCTATCAGGCGTATAGAGCGCTGCCTTGGCCAGCCCGGGCAACTGAATGAAGGCAGGATTACTCTGCGCGCGCGCCGCCGTTGCCGACATCACCATCAAGCCTGCCAGCGCTATTCGAAGTATCATCTCGGACCTCCCGCAATATACCAATCGCGGCTCAGTATAGCCGGGGTATAGCGCAAACAAAAACAAAATCCCAAACGGTGGGTGCCGCTTGGGATTTTTCTGATGGAATAATATTCGGGATTTTAACAGTGCCGCGCGCGGTTAGAACAATTCGCGGATCGGCCCGTAGATGTCGTAGTTGGCGAAGGGCACGTACTCGAAGCCGCGCTTCAGCGGATCGTCGTAGCGGATCTTGGTCCAGTTGATGCCCAGCGCATCGTAGATGGTGGCTTCGATGTCCTCGGCGCGCACATCGCGCCCGCGGCTCCAGCCGGGATCGACGGTAGCCGAGGCGGTGGCGTCGGTCGTGCCGATCACGCGACCGCCCTTGATGCCGCCGCCGGCCAGCACGGCGAACTGCTGCAGGAAGTGGTCGCGGCCCGCCTGGTTGTTGGGCGTGCCCACGGTGCGGCCAAACTCGCCGGCCATAACGATCAATGTCTGGTCAAACAGGCCGTCAGCTTTCAGCCCGTCGATCAGCCTGGCCAGCCCGCGGTCGAGCGGAGTGGTCAGCCCCGGCAACACGCCATAAATGTTCGAGTGAGTGTCCCAGCCGCCCGTGGTGATCTGGACGAAGCGCGTGCCCTGGTCGGCGCGCAGGACTTTATTGGCCAGCATGCAGGCATCGCCGAAGGCAGTGGTGCCATAGGGCGTGCGCTCGGCGGCCGTGTAAGCGAAAGCGTTCTGCACGGTCTGGTTGTACATCAGGCTGCGCGCGTTGTCATAGAACGCTTCCATGTCCTGCGGCTGTTGGCCCAGCGGTGAGCTAACCCGCAGCGGGTCATCCAATTGATGCATCAACGTCAACCGCTGATCCAGCCGGACCTGTCCTTCCACGTTGGTGGTGTTGCGCAACCCGGCCGCGCGTGGCGCGACGATGAAGGGCGCGTAATTCGCCGACAGATACCCGGCGCCCACCTGCGAGCCTTGCGCGTTGAAGGAGATGAATCCGGGGAAGATGTCGGTCGAGCGCCGCTCGGCTTCCTTCTCGTTGGCCACGATTGCGCCAATGTGCGGCGCCACGCTGCCCAGCGCGGAGGTGGGGTTCCGTCCAATCTGAATCCAGCTCTGGCCCAGCGTATGCACCAGCGCCCACGAGCGCATGGAGCGTACGATGGCGATGTCGCCGAGCCGGTCGGCAATATTGGGCATCAGGCCGCGCGGGAAGCGGATGCCGTTGATGGTGGTGGGCTGCAACGAAGCGGGCGTCCACGCGCCTTCCTTCAGGTCAAACGTGTCGGAGTGCGAGGGCGCGCCGGTGAGCTGAATGAAGATGCAGTTCTTCGCCGTGCCCATGGGGGAGACCGGCAGGCCGGCCAGGGCCGCCATGGGTTTGGCCATCTGATAGAGCGCGTACCCGGAGACGCCGGAGCCCATCACCTGGAAGAAGTGCCGCCGCGAAAATGTAGGTCGCGACCAGAAGGGAACATGCGGGCGCGGATTCTTCTCGACGAAGCGCGTCAGCTCGCGATCCGCCCGAGTGGCGCTGCGTTTGTCGTCGTGCAGAATATACTTGTCTTCGTTTTTGATTGAGTTGCTCATCGGTCTTGCCCTCCTTCCCTTCTAGTAATTAAACATGAAGTCCACTTTGTTATAGAGCGCCCAGAGCAGGTCCTGCGCGTTGGACGTGCGCGTGCCGGTGTTGAACTTGGCCATCGCCAGGTTGCGCTCGATCGACGAGGGACGCCGCGACAGCACGTTCAGATAGATCGCGTCCACCAGTTGCGTATTGTCCGGGATGGTTGCCATCAGCGTGGCCAGCCGTCCGGTGGTCAGCGCGGCGGCGCGCACGCGGTTGGTAATGAATGGATCGTTCATCAGGCTCAACGCTTGCGTGGTGGTCAGCTCCTTGCGGCGCACGTTTTCGTCGCGGTCGCCGCGTAGGAAGTCATCCAGAAAAGCAACCGTGCCGCCGCCCACCGTGGTGTCGGGAAGCTGCATGGCCCACTGAATTGGATTTGGGTAGTTGGGCACCACCATCGGGTTGGGGACGTTGCTCGATAACACCAGCGCATCGACCAACTCCTCGGCATCCAGACGCCGCACCAGATGCCGCGCCTGATAGCGCGCCCAGTTGGGGTTCCACTCGCCCGTGTAGCGCGAAGACAATTGATAGGCCTGCGAGTTGGTGATCTCGCGCTGCATCGCTTTTAGATCATAGTTCATGTTGATGAAGCCGCGCGCCAGTTCATCGAGCAGCTCGGGATGCGATGGCTGAATGGTCCACGGGGCCGGTGGTGGATTTTTCGGATCGAGCCGCGCCGGATCAAAGCCGTCCGGCGGATCCACAATGCCCACGCCGAAGAAATGCGCCCAGAGGTAATTGACTGTCGCGCGCGAGAACTGCAAGTCGCCAGTGATCTCCTCCGCCAGGCGCGCCCGGTAATTCACCGCGGCGGTGTTGGCGTAGGTCCGTCCGCTAAACAGATAGGTCGGGCTGATATTGTTGACGCCTTGCAAAATCGTTGCGGCGCCTGCTCTGATGGGTGCGCGGTCGGGGCGGTTACCCGAGTTGGTGTTCAACAGGTAGTTGCCGGTGGCTACTTCCGTAACCACATAGTTCGTGGCGGGAGCGACCTGTCGCGTCATGCGCGCGCGGGAGAAGAACGCGGCCATGCCCCATACCTGCCGCCGCGTGGTCTGCGCGCCCCACAGGTTGACGTCGTCCAGATGCCCCGCGCCGTCATGGCACAGGACGCAGTCGAAATAGCGCATTCCCAGGAACGTGGTGGCCGTCTGTACTAACTGCCGGTCGTAAGTATCCTGCGCCGGGCCCATGCTCATGAAGCCACCGACGATCCAGTTCGGCGGTCCCATTTTCTCATTGTCGCCGAGACCCTGAATCATCTCGCTGACGAACTGGTTGTAAGGCTTGTTGGCCGCCACGGACTCCCGAATGTATTGGTAGGAGGCATCGCGCGCCAGCGCCCCGCGGGTGATCTGCGTGTTGCGGACATTGTTCTTCACCAGATCGCCCAGCCACATCGTCCAGCGGTCCACCCACTCGGGCGAGTTGAGCAACTGATCAATCTTATTCGAGCGCTTCTCGACGGTGCTGTCGGCCAGAAACGAGGTTACGTCAGCGGCGAGGGGAATGCGGCCCGTGAGGTCCATCGTAACGCGCCGCAAAAATTCTTCGTCGGTAGTGAGGCTGGCGGGAGGAATGTTCTTCGCTTGCAGCAATGAGAAGATGTGGTGGTCGATACGGGAAAGGTAAGGCCCACCGGTTGATAGCGTGCGATCCCCGCGCCCGCTGCGGAAGTCAGGGAGCAGGCCGGCCACTAACTGCGTCTGCTGCGAGGCCAGACTCGCGTTCCAGATGGTGCCGATACTTTCCGCGTCCACACCTTCAGATGGCCGCGAAGGCGTGAAAAATGTACATTCGGCTGGCGCGGGAGCGGTGACTTCGCTATCCTCAGCCACCAGAGCATCGTCTTCCTCGCTCTGCGCCAGCAGACGCGTGGATGAATCCATCATCAGCGGCAGCAGCGCCAGCACGGCGACGCCCACGCCCGCCGTCATCAGCCAGAACCTGCTCTTCATTTGTTTGGACATGAATAGCTCTCCTTCAGTCCCCTAACTTCGCTGGGTGTTATTCCGTTCCATCTGCCCGTTACTCCCCAGCCACTATCCTGAAACCCACATGCCAGCGTAAAGTTTCTCTGCCATCCTCATAAATTATGGCCTTTAATTCGGCGGAAGGCAATAGTACCAAAGTACTTTAATTGCATTCCGGTACCAACCAGGCCCAGCCGCCTGATAGACCGTACTACTGCATTATTTGCTTGCCGCCACGCCCGGCAGGAATAGAATGAGGCCAGCCTATTGCGCAGTGCCCAGTGGCCCAGGGCGCCCGGATAGGAGGTGGACTCCATGAATATGAATCAATCTAGCAACTTACGTCTCGCCGGGGACTGTTTTCGGTCGCGGCGATCCGCGCGCTCGCCCAGTGACGCCATGGCCATCGGTCTGCGCTTCGACGCCAAGATATTTGTGCGCCAAAAAGTCTTCCGCCTGGAGCGCGAAAACCTGGAACGGCAAGAGCCAATCAAGGAACGCGATAAACCCGATACGCTGACGATCTAGGGTAGCCACGGTCTCTTGGCCAGAGCAAACGAGCAAGCCATCTTTCAATTGAGGATATGGGTGCGATGAAAGTCCTGCAATACTCATCGGTTGGCATTTTAGTGGTTGGGATTGGCCTGTGGTTTGCCCTAACTCAATTTAGGTTACTTGACGGAGAGTCAAAAGTGAGCACATCTGGAGTGTATTTCTCCCCTGATTATTTCACCGCCCGAACTCGCTTCCGCGAAGCGGTGCAGAAGGCGGGCGGACGATTGCAAGCAATTCCGCTGGACGCCAAAGGCCCGGCCAACGAAGAACTGACGATTGATATTGGTTGGTTTGGCTCGGATCAGCCAAGATGCGCTCTATTGCACGAGTCGGGACTGCACGGCGTCGAAGGCTTTGCCGGCTCGGCCATCCAGTTGGAGTTGCTGGATGGCCTGCAACGCATTTCGTCCAAGCTCCCGGAAGACACCGCTCTGGTCTTCGCGCATGTACTGAATCCATACGGCATGGCTTGGTTGCGGCGCTTCAATGAATCCAGTGTGGACTTGAACCGCAATTTCCTCGAAGGCGGGAACTACGCAGGCGCTCCGGAGAAGTACGCCGTGCTGGACCCATTTCTCAATCCGCCTAGTCCCCCTGCATCGGACTTCTATCTGCTGCGCGCGGTATGGCTGATCCTCCGGCACGGATTCTCGTCAGTAAAGCAGGCCACTGCTGGGGGGCAATATGAATACCCAAAGGGTTTGTTCTTCGGTGGCAAGCGGCTGGAACAAGGGCCCGAGCGATATCGAGAGTTTCTCGCCGAGCGGTTGGGAAAGGCGGAGCGCGTCGCGGCGATTGACGTCCACACCGGCCTCGGCCAGTACGCTGAAGATGTGCTGCTCGTGCGGAATCAGGACTTTGCTGCTATGCGCACGGCTTTTGGTGAGCGCGTGGCTCCCTTAGATCCAGAGAGCAGTCCCGCCTACCGTTCCTCTGGATCGATTGACACCATGCTGGCGCAGGTCTTCAGCAACTCGAAACTATATTTTGTCACGCAGGAGTTTGGAACGGAGAACCCCGTCCGCGTTCTGCAGTCGCTGCGGGATGAAAACCGTTGGCATCACTACGGTGATGGCACCCTCGACCATCCCTCAAAAATGCGGGTGAAGAATGCTTTCAATCCTCCCGATGACGCATGGCGTTCCGCTGTGTTAAATCGCGGACGGGAACTATTTGATCAAAGCATGGGCCTTCTTCTCAGTAAGTGATGTCCGCACATCTAGTATTCTGATCCGATGCGGGCGCTTGGAGGGCAACACCGTGAATAGCCGTAGGTGCCAACCTACGGTTACGGTGCCCATCAATAACATCAACTCCGAAAGAGTTGACTGCGGTTCGCTGGAATTGAATTCAATCATCAGTATTCGATGTACCCAAATAAAAATGTCCGGCCCCTTCAGAGCCGTCATCTTTGGGGGGACGCCGTACCGTAGGTTGCACCTACGGCTATTCACGGTCTTGCCCTCCGGGCAAGCTAACTGGAATCTTGCCATTCGGGTAGGCGAGCGCGCGGGCCGGGCGGGTTGTTCCATTGGCCCGCTCGCTGACGCGCGCGGCACTGTCACGCGGAAATGCCGAGCTACTTCTTCCCCGCGACGCGAACGTTTTTCGGTTGGGTCATGCGGTCGACGTGGCCGGAGTTGCCCTGCGTGATCCAATCTTTCACGCACAGGGGGAGGTTCGTGTAATCCGCCGGGCGGGAGTAGACCGTGATGGTGCCGCCCGATAAAATGGCCGCGCTGACTTCCAGGGTGTAAATGGAGACGCACACCACGCCCTCCTCTTCGGTTCCCATGTGAGGAGCATTGCCGTCGACGGAGAGTTGTCCGCCGATGAGATCAATCGAACCTTTCACGTTCAGATTGTCCAGCAAGTGCGGCAACTCGTCGCCCAGCAGCGCTTTCAATTCCTCGCGCACCTTGGGCTCGTTCAGAAACGTCTCGGTGTCGTCGCTGCCGGCGTAAGTCTTCATCATTTGCTGGCCGGGCGTGAGCGGAGGATTCTGCGCCACGCAGACGCGCGCCAGCAGGAATGTAATGGCGAGGGCGACAATAGGCAGGACGACTGGCAGGACAGCAGGCAGGACCACAGGCATTGAAATTCGGCGGGACTCTTTGTGTTGGTTCACTTGCGATCCTCCCATTACAAGGAAATTATCTGAAAAATTTGGGCGCGTCCGCGGCCCCGGAATTTTTCTACACACGTCTTTTAGACGTGGGGGCAGGCGACCCAGCGGTCGCCCCTAAGCTCCAGCGGAGGGACGGCGTCGGCGCAGCTCGGCTGGGCGATGGGGCAGCGCGTGCGGAAGGGGCAGCCGCTCGGCTTGTTGATGGGGTTGGGCACTTCACCGACCAAGTGGATGCGCTCGGAGAGGCGCGCGTCCGGGTCGGGTCGCGGCACGGCGCTCAGCAGCGCGCGCGAGTAAGGGTGCATGGGAGCCTTGTAAACACTGGTCGCTGAGCCTACCTCCACGATGTGCCCGAGGTACATCACGGCGATGCGGTCGGAGATGTGGCGGACCAGTGACAGGTCGTGCGCGATGAACAGGTAGGATAGGCCGAACTCGTCCTGCAGGTCCTGCATCAGGTTGATGACCTGCGCCTGGATGGAGACGTCCAGCGCGCTGACCGGCTCGTCGGCGATCACGATGCGCGGGTTGGTGGCCAGCGCGCGCGCGATGCCGATGCGCTGGCGCTGCCCGCCGGAGAACTCATGCGGGTAGCGCGAGGATTGCTCGCGCGTGAGTCCTACTTTTTCTAGTAGCCAGCCCACACGCTCGACCCGCTCCTGGCGAGTGAGTCGTGCGTGGATGGTCAGGGGCTCTTCTACTATTTGTCCTACTGTCATGCGCGGATTCAGAGACGAGTAGGGATCCTGGAAAATCATTTGTAAGTCGGGACGATAGGGCCGCATGGCCGCGCGCGAAAGCGCGGCGAGATCAACGGCGTCATCGTTGTGACTCGGGCCGTTATGGCCTTGCGTCGATGTTGTCGGCGACTCCTGGGGCGGATGATACAAGATGCGTCCTGATATCTCCACGCCATAGACCATGGCGCGCAAGATGTTCACGATGGCGCGGCCCACGGTGCTTTTCCCGCAGCCGGATTCGCCCACCAGCCCCAGCGTCTCGCCTTGCTGAAGCACGAAACTCACGCCATCAACCGCGCGCACTTCAGCGATCTTGCGCGCAAAGACACCGCCCACGATGGGGTAACTGACGCGCAGGTTCTCTACCTCCAGAATGTTCCTAGTCGAGTGTGAGTTAGTGAGTGTCATTTGAGTTATTTGGTGAGTCATTAATTGAGTACTATGTGACTAATTCCGTACTAACTAGATGGCAGCGCGCGCTGTGGCCCGGCGTGATCTCGATCAGCTCCGGTTCTTCGGCGAAGCAGCGCTCGATGCGCTCCGTGCAGCGCGTAACGAACTTGCAGCCGACGGGCAGCTCCATGATGCTCGGGACATTTCCCGGAATCGTATTCAGTCGTTCGTGCCGCGTTTTCTCATGACCGGCATCGTGTGCGGGAAGCGAGGCGAGCAGGCCGCGCGTGTAGGGATGCAGCGGATTCTTGAACAGCTCGCGGACCGGCGCGACCTCCTGAATTTTTCCGCCGTACATCACCATCACGCGGTCGCAGGTCTCGGCGACGACGGCGAGGTTGTGGGTGATGAGCAGGATCGCCGCGCCCGCTTGTTCATCTTTCATCCTCAGCATCAGCTCGAGAATTTGCGCCTGAATGGTCACGTCGAGCGCTGTGGTGGGTTCGTCGGCGATCAATAACGACGGGGTGCCGAGCAGGGCCATGGCGATCATCACGCGCTGGCGCATGCCGCCGGAAAACTGGTGCGGAAAGTCGTTCAACCGCCTGCCAGGGTCGGCGATGCCGACGCGCTCCAGCATCTCGATGGCGCGCGCCTCGGCCTGCTTGCGCGTGATGCGCTCGTGCGCCAGCACCGCTTCGGTAAGCTGCATGCCGATCGAGAAGACCGGGTTCAGCGAAGTCATCGGCTCCTGGAAAATCATGGCTATCTCTTTGCCGCGGATGGAGCGAATCTCGTCAATGGAGGTCTGCAAAAGCTCGCGCCCCTGAAAGCGAATGGAGCCTGCGACGATCCGTCCCGGCGGGCTGGGGATGAGTCGCAGGATGCTCAACGCGGTGACGCTTTTCCCCGACCCAGACTCGCCCACCACGCCCAGCACTTCACCTTCGTAGAGGTCGAAGGTAACGTCATCGACGGCTTTGGCTACGCCGGCTTCGGTGTCGAAGTAAGTGCGCAGGCCGCGCACTTCGAGCAATGTTTTCCGGGGTTGCATGGAAGTCGTCATGCGGCGCACCCCGCAGTCAACACTCCCCCAACGCTGTCATTCTGAGCGCAGCGAAGGACCTGCTTTTCGCGCTCATGTGGGAAAAGCAAAAGCAGGTCCTTCGCTGCGCTCAGAATGACGGCGCGCGGGAAGAGGGTGCATGTGAGTGAAGGGAGAAGCCACATCATCAGCGCAACCTCGAGAATGATTTGGGATCGAAGGCCTCGCGGATGGCCTCGCCGATGAAGACGATGAGCAGCAATGTAATGAACATCGCGCCCAGCGGGTAGAAGACCAGCCACCATTTGGTCAGGTTCTCCATGCCCTGTCCGATCAGTTCGCCCCAGCTCGGCGTGGGCGCGGGCAGGCCGAAGCCGAGGAAGTCGAGCGAGACCAGCGCGCCGATATTGCCGACGATGAAGAACGGCGCGAAGGAGATGACCGGCGTCAGCGAGTTGGGCAGGATGTGGCTGAACATGATCTTCCAGTCCGACGCGCCCATAGCGATGGCCGCGCCGACGTAGTCCTTGGACTTCTCGCGGTAGTACTCGCCGCGAATGTAGTAGGTGATGCCCATCCAGTCAAACAGCGTGAGGATGGCGACCAACATCCAGAACGAGGGCTGCAGCAGCAGGTTGCGGCCCGGCATGTAGATGGGCACGACGATGGAACTGACAATGATGATGGTGTAGAGAAACGGCAGCGACGACCATATCTCGATCAGGCGCAGGCCCAGCATATCGAGCTTGCCGCCGAAGTAGCCGATCAGCGCGCCGACCCATATGCCGATGACGTAGCTGATGAGCAGCACGATGATGGCGAAACTCATCGACACGTTGAAGCCGTAGGAGAGCCGCGCGAAGATGTCGCGGCCGCGATCATCGGTGCCGAAGAAATGCTCCGCCGATGGCGCGTGCGGCGGCGTGCCGGGCAGGTCGAGCAGCGACTCGACCGGGCTATAAGGATAGGGCGGCAGCAGCACCCAGTTGTCGGCGTTCTGTTCGCGGAGCTGTTGCGCCAGCGCGCGGTAGTTGGGTTCGCCATACGCATCCATCCCAAACGTGCTCGCCGGATAATAGCGGAACGATGGGAAGTAGAACTCGCCGTTGTAGCGCACAACGAGGGCGCTGTCGTTGATCAGCACGGGCAGAAAGAAGGAGATCGCATAGAGTGCCAGCATGATGACGAAAGAATAGTATCCGCGCTTGATGGTCTTGAATTTGCGCCAGCGCCGCTGCAGGACGGATAACGACGGCTTCGGCTTGGCCTCACCGATGGGAAGCGGCGCGGGCACCGGTTGCGCTGAGAGACGATTCGCGGCTGAGTGGTCCGTGGACATCGGGAAGTGAGCGCCTCTACTGGAACCGGATTCGCGGATCGACGATGACGTAGATCATGTCGGAAAGAATGTTGCCCACCAGCAGCAGCAGGCTGGAGATGACCAGAATGCCCAGCGCCACGGGATAGTCGCGCTGCAGGATTGACGTGTAGCCGAGGTAGCCCATGCCGTCGATGTTGAAAACCTTCTCGATGAGAAACGACCCGGCCAGAATGATGCTGATGACGTGGCCGAGCCCGGTGGCGATGGGGATCATCGAGTTGCGCAGCGCATGAACGAAGATGACGCGGCGCTCGTCGAGGCCCTTGGCGAACGCGGTGCGGACGTAATCCTGCCCGAGCGTTTCAAGCAGCGAATTCTTCGTCAGGATGGTCAGCGTGGCGAACGAGCCGATCATGTAGCACAGCACCGGCAGGAACATGTAGTAGAGCTGCTGATAGATTTTCTGGAAAAAGTTCAGATACTCCCAGTTGTCAGGACGAAAGCCGCCGAGCGGAAATACATCCCAGAACGACCCGCCGCCCAGCAGCACCAGCAGCGCCGTGCCCATGGCCCAGCCGGGAATCGAGTAGCCAAGAAAGACCAGCGAGCTCGAGAGAAAATCAAACTTCGAGCCATGATGAATGGCCTTGTAAACGCCCAGCGGAACGCAGACCAAGTAACCCAAAAAAAATCCAGTGAGTCCGAGAAAGAGGGAAATAGGGAAGCGCGACTTGATGACATCCCAGACGGATTCCTGATAGATGTAAGAGCGGCCCAGATCGAATCGCAGGACATTCCAAAGCCAGTTGGCGTATCGCACATGGACTGGCTTGTCGAAGCCATAGTAGCGGCGCATCTCTTCGATGGCATCCTCCGGCAAGTCCTGCGCGGGTGCGCCTCCGGCGGCGCCGCTCTCCGTGGCTATCGCCATTTTATATTGCATGATCTGCCGCTCGACGGGACCGCCGGGGACAAAATGCATCACCAAAAACACGGCCATGGTGATGCCAATGAAGGTGGGAATGATCAGCAGGAAGCGTCGGATGAAGTAAGCCGTCATTCAACTTTCCGCGCCTTGGTTGCGGTCTTTTCCTGCTCGGCGTACTGCATCCAGTAGCGGTCATCCACTTCGCCGGGCGGCAGTTTTTTTGAGGAATCGCGCATGGTCTCCGCCAACTGCGCTTCCATTTCGGGTTCAAACCACCACATGCTCCAGATAGACTCGTAGCCGCCAATGCGCGCGAGGTAACCCTGCGGATGGCCGAACTTGTTCCAATAGAGGATGCGAGTGTAGGGGGCGCCCCAGTGCAGGGCATACTCGTAGGAGTTCGCCAGCAGTCCGTCGATTTCGCGGATTACGCGCACGCGATCATCCACGTTGAACATCTTGTCGTATTGGCCGAGCAACTCATCCACCCGTGCATTCTTGAAGCCGGTGATGTTGTTGGTGTTGTCCGTATTCGCCAGCGAGGAGTGCCACGACGTTTCCGGATTTGGGAAGAGCAGTCCACCCCAGGCCTGGTGTGACATCTGGAAGCGGCGCTCATTGATCAACTGAAACTGGGTTTCGCCGGTGATCAGCCGGAGGTTCACGTTAATGCCCGCGCGGCGAAGGTCTTCCTGATAGACGGTCAGATGGGGCTCAAACGTCTTGCTGGTGTACAACAGCTCGATTTCCAGCGGGCGGCCATCCTTGGTCAGCCGTCCCTGCGCGTCGCGCGTTTTCCAACCGGCCTCGCCCAGCAGTTTCAGCGCTTCGGACGGATTATATTCGTTCTTGGGATTGTCCGGATTTTCGTAGGGCGTGTTGGCGTAGTAGGAATTCTGCTGCTCATATTGATTCAACATGATCTTCTCGATGAGCTGCTTGCGATTCACCAGAAGGGTTAGCGCCTTGCGCACGCGAATGTCATCGAAGGGGGCGCGGCGCGTGTTGAAGGCAAATCCGGCAAAGCCGCGCGGTTCGCTGTTGAATATCTTGCGCTTCATGATCAGGCCGCGCTGTATCTGATCAAAGTTGAGTTCCTCCACCCACATGCGGGCGCGAGAAACCGCGTAGCCATCCAGCTCACCCTTCTTAAACATTTCAAACGCCAGCGTTTCATCGCGCACCACCACGAATCGCAGTTCATCGAAGTTATTCGATCCTACATTGGCGCGGGCCTTCTCCGCCCAATAGTCTTTGCGGCGGCGCGCGGAGATGGACTTGCCCTTGGCAATGTCGGCTTCCTGAATGGTGTAAGGGCCGCTGCCGGGTAGCAACTTGAAGTTATAGTCTTTTAGATAGCGCTCTCCGTTCACATCCTTCAAGACGTGTGCGGGAAATATCTTCATACTGCCGGAGAAGTAAAGAAAATTGCGCCAGTTTAATTCCTTGGCGCGGACCTTCACGATATACATGCTTTCCACTTCAGGGCGATTGAACTTGCCATACACCAGGACGTTCGACGGCGATTGCAGGGTCTTGTCCATATTGAAGTCGAAGCTGGCTACTACGTCCGCGGCGGTAACCGGCTTGCCGTCGGAGAACCGGGCATTCGGATTCAGCCGGAAGCGGAATGTCATCTTGTCTTCGGATACTTGCCAGTGCGTCGCCAGGGCAGGAATATATTCAAGAGTCGTTGGTTGCAGGCCCAGCAAAGTCTCGTACGCCAACGTGGTTACGCTGTAATTGAAGGAGGAATTCGACTCCGGACCTTCCAGGCGAAGGGTGCCGGGGAAATCCAGAAGATGGTCGCGGAACATCCCGCCCTTCAACGCGCGCGGGTCGCCGATGAAATCGAAGCCGGTGTTGGTCTCCCAGCCTGCGCCGGTGAAGCCTTTGCCGCCTTGCTCGGCGGAGGCGGCCGGATCGGCGCCGGCGTCGGCGTTGGGGAAGACCGGGTAGTCATTCTTGTCCATGGAGACGGAGCCGCTGCGCGCCGCGACTCCAGAGCCGCCTGATTCGCTCTGCCGAGGCTGATTGCCGCCGCAGCCCACGGTGCCCAAGGTGATGGCCAGCGCGCCCAAACTGACGACTAACACGAGTCTATTTGACTTTGAATTTGGCATTGAATTTGCCATTGCCATTGTCGTTGACCAGATTTTCATGAACTCGATCCTCTCGCGCCGCTTCGTCATTTGACTACTCTGGCAACTTCACTGGAAGTGTTTCATTCTAACAACAGGCCCGGAAATCCGTTAAGAATAAAAAGTAGTGTCTCCATTTGCGCTCCTTATAAGTGGGGCAGGCATTCTTGCCTGTCCTCCTCAACGGCAGGGCAGGAATGCCTGCCCTACTTAGCCCCGTCGTCCACTGTTACAAAAGTGGGAACGAATCGTGCCGCAAGGGTGACGTGAAAATCCGTCTGCAAGTTGCTCGAATTGGTGGAAATCCTTAGGAAAATCTGGGTTTGGCGCTCCCCTAGGCCCCACCATCCGCGATTGGCCCCGCTGGGCCTGCTCCAGAACTTTATTTTTCATATTGACTTTAATTCTCCGTATAATATATATAGTACGCGGGTTAGAGTTCTTCCGAGGGCTCCCCTCCGCGTCTGGTCCGGGGGGCTTATAATAGCCTTTATTTAAGGTGTGCCGAACGAAGCAAAAAGGGATTTATTAAACAATGATGATGACGATGTCAAGACATTGGCTGGTGGGTGGGCTGGCGGTTGCGGTTCTGGGCGGCTCAGTGGTGAGCGCTTCGGCGCAAGATCCGTCAACACCTGCTGCGGCGGGTTCTCATGCCGCGGCGGTGAATCGTTACTGCGTCTCCTGCCACAACGAAAAATTGAAGACCGGCGATCTGGTCCTCAATAATGTGGATGCCGAGAATCCCGCCGCCGCGCCGGAAATTTGGGAGAAGGTGGTGCGTAAGCTGCGCGCGCGTTCCATGCCGCCGTCTCCGCTGCCCAAGCCCGATGACGCCACTTACACCACGCTGGCCGATTTTCTGGAAGAGAAGCTCGACGTCGCCGCTGCCGCGAAGCCCGATCCGGGCCGCACCGCCGCCGCGCACCGCATGAATCGCACCGAATACTCAAACGCGATCAGAGATCTACTGGCGCTGGACATTGACGCCGCCGCGATGCTGCCCTCGGACGACTCGGGCGGCTTCGATAATCTCGGCGCGCTGCTCTCCGTTTCTCCCGGCTTGATGGAGCGTTATCTTTCCGCCGCGGGCAAGATCAGCCGCCTCGCCGTGGGCGATCCTTCCATGAAGGCCGACGTGGCCACTTACGCGGTCTCGCCTTTCCTGGTCCAGGGCGAGCGCATGAGCGAAGACCTGCCGTTCGGCTCGCGCGGCGGGCTGGCGGTGAAGCACATCTTCCCGCTCGATGGCGAGTACAAGGTCAAAGTTCGTTTGCAACGCACCGATGGCTCGGGCTATGTGATCGGGTTGGCCGAGCCGCACGCGCTGGATGTTCGCGTGGACAACACCCGCGTGAAGCTGCTCACCATTGGCGGCGAGAGCGTGGGATTGTCCGAGGGCGCTGGCGCGGCGGATTCCGTGCCGCCGGATTACAACCAGTCCATGTGGGAACGCAATGCCGACGACAAACTGGAAATCAATTTCCAGGCCAAAGCGGGCACGCACTTGGTGCAGATTGCCTTTCTCGGTGAGCGCTGGGTGCCCGAGGGGACTTTCCCGGAGCGCAACTACGAATCTTTGAAGGAGTCGCTGGTCAATGGCAATGAGCGTGCCGCCGCGGAGCCGACGGTGAGCAATATCGCCATCAGCGGACCGTTCAAGTCGAATGGCTCGGGCGTCACTCCGAGCCGCACGAAAATTTTCACCTGCACTCCCGCGAACGCTCAGGAGGAAGCTCCCTGCGCCCGCAAAATTATTTCCTCACTGGCGCGGTTGGCATATCGCCGCCCGGTTGCCGACGCGGACGTGAACCCGCTGCTCACCCTTTATCAAGCCGGCCGCACCGGATCGACATTCGAGTACGGCATTCAGACCGCTCTCGAAGGTCTGCTGGTCAGCACGGATTTTATCTTCCGCATCCAGGGTGATCCGGCGGGCGCCGCTCCCGGCAGCGTGTATCAACTGAGCGATCTTGATCTGGCTTCGCGCCTGGCGTTTTTTCTGTGGTCCAGCATCCCGGATGACGAACTGCTCACCGTCGCGGAGCAGGGCAAGCTGAAAGACCCTGCTGTTTTGGAGGCGCAGGTGCGCCGCATGATGGCGGACAAGAAGTCCAGCGCGCTGGTCGATAATTTCGCCGGCCAGTGGTTGCTGCTGCGCAACGTGAAGACGCGCACCCCGAGCCGCGATGAGTTTCCGGATTTCGATGAAACACTACGCAATGATTTTGAGCAGGAGACCAACCTGTTCCTGCGGAGCATCCTGCGCGAAGACCGCTCGGTGCTGGATATCGTCAGCGCCGACTACTCTTTCCTGAATGACCGGCTGGCCCGCCACTACGGAATTCAAGGCGTCTACGGCAACCAGTTCCGCCGCGTTACGCTTACCGACCCGAACCGCCGCGGACTGCTCGGCCAGGGCAGCATCCTCATGGTTACTTCCTACGCCAATCGGACTTCAGTTGTGATGCGCGGCAAATGGGTGCTTGAAAATATTCTGGGCGCGCCTCCTCCTCCTCCTCCGCCCAATGTTCCTTCGCTCAAGGAAAAAGGCGAAGGCGCCAAGGGCACCATGCGTCAGCAGATGGAAGAGCACCGCAAGAATCCGGCCTGCATGGGCTGCCATTCGCGCATGGACCCCATCGGTTTTGCGCTGGAGAATTTTGATGCCGTCGGCAAGTACCGCAACATTGACGATGGCCTGCCGATTGATCCTTCCGGTGTCATGCCGGATGGCTCCAAGTTTGACGGCATCGCCGGTCTGCGCCAGTCCATGCTGGCGCGCCCGGAGTTGATCGCCCATTCGGTCACGGAAAAACTTCTGATGTATTCGCTGGGCCGTGCGCTGGAGCATTACGACGCTCCGTCGCTGCGGAAGATTTTGGATGCGTCGGCCAAGGATAACTACCGCTGGTCGTCGCTGGTAATCGGTATCGTGAAAAGCACGCCATTTCAGATGAGGAGGGCACGAACGTCATGATGATCTTCAAGAAGGCTATTCCGCGCCGCGCATTTCTGAGCGGGGTGGGTGCCGCAATCGCACTGCCGTTTTTGGACTCGATGGTTCCGGCGTTCGCGGGAGCCCTCGACACCGCGGCGACGCCGGCGTTACGCATTGGGTTTACCTATTTGCCGAACGGAATTATCCGTGACCAGTGGCTGCCGGCCACCGAGGGCACGGGCTTTGAATCGACGCCCATCCTGTCGCAGTGGGACAAGGTCCGCGATCAGACTTTGATCCTCAGCGGACTCGACGGCGGCAAGGAGTTCGTCGGCGGACACGTGCGCGGCTCGGCCATGTGGCTGACCGGCGCGGAGCCGAAGAAGTCCATCAACGACGTCTATTGCGGCGTCTCGGTCGATCAGATGATCGCGCGCGAGTTTGGCAAATCGACCCAGCTCGACTCGCTCGAGTTGTGCATCGAGGATGCCGCCGAGATCGCCGGTCAGTCCCAGGGCGGCTACAACGCAGCCTACACCAACACCATTTCCTGGCGCACGCCCACGCAGCCGCTGCCTATGGAGCACAAGCCCCGCGCGGTCTTCGAGCGCCTGTTCGGCGACGGCGAATCGACCGACGTGGCTTCGCGCCTGGCGCGCATCCGCAAGAACAAGAGCATTCTTGATTTCGTCGCCAATGACGTCAGCCGCCAGATGGACCGCCTCGGCGAAGGCGATCGCGCCAAGTTGAGCGAGTTCCTCGATTCCATCCGCGACGTGGAAACCCGTGTGCAGAAGGCCGAGCAGAACGCGACCAAGGAACTTCCGACGGTGGATCGACCCGTGGGCATCCCCGGCTACGAGGAGCACGTCAAGCTGATGCTGGATCTGCTGCTGCTCGCTTACCAGACTGACACCACGCGCGTCAGTACTTTCATGCTGGCCCGTGAGTATAGCGAACTGGTCTACACCCAGATCGGCGCCACCGAGCCGCATCACCCGCTCACCCATCATCGCGGAATTCCCTCGCGCATCGAGCAGGCCGGCAAGATCAACGCCTATCACGCCAAGCTTTATGGCCACTTCCTGGAGCGCATGAAGTCCACCGTGGACGGTGATGGCTCGCTGCTCGATCACTCGATCATGATTTATGGAGCGGGCATGGGCGACGGCGACATTCACAATCAGTGGAACATGCCCATCGCCGTGTTCGGCGGCGGCGCGGGCCGCATCAAGAAGAGCGGCATGCACATCAAGTATCCCAAGGGCACGCCGTACTCGAACTTCCACGCCATGCTGCTGAACCTGGTGGGCATGCCCACGGAGAAGTTCGGCATCAGCACCGCCAAGCTGGACCTCGGCCCTGCGGTCTAGGTACGAATTGTAACGTTCCCGTCAGCCCACCAATGCCTGTCATCTCAGGTCTTGGTGGGCTTCGCGGTACGCGGATTTATCAGAGCCGCGACCGCCAGGGAGCGTGGCCCTGGTGTACCACGCAACTGCGATTGAACGAGCGATGAAGGAGCTTTAGCCATGAACAGGATATTCAGCCCCAGAAATCTGATGGGAATTCTATTCGCGGTGATGACTGCGTCCGCGGCCTTGCAGGCGGCCGATCCAGACCGCCGTATCGTGGATGCCGCGAAAGGTCAGGACAAAGCCGCGCTGCGCACGCTCATTCAGCAGAAGGCGGATGTGAATGTTCCTCAGGCCGACGGCGCGACCGCGCTGCACTGGGCGGCTCACTGGAATGATCTGGAGATGGCTGATCAGTTGATCGCCGCCGGCGCCAAGCCCAATGCGGCGAACGACTACGGGGTCACGCCCCTGAAGCTGGCGCTCGATGATCGCGCCACGGCCATGGCGCAACGGCTGCTGAAGGCCGGCGCCGACGCCAACGCGACCACATGGACGGGCGAGACCATGCTGATGTCCGCGACCGCCTCGGGCAATGTCGATGCCGTGAAGGCGCTGCTCGCTGCCGGCGCGCGCGCGGATTCGAGCGAACCCCGCCGTGGCCAGACCTCTCTGATGTGGGCCATCGCCAACGAGTGGCCAAACGTGTCCAAGGTTCTGATCGACGCGGGCGCGAACGTCAACGCCAAGACTCACATGCGCAAGGAAGCCGGATTTACACCGATGACGGTGAACGGATACAGTGCGGTCATCAGTGCCACGCCGCTCGGCAGCTACACGCCGCTGCTGTTCGCGGCGCGCGCCGGCGATTTAGAGACCACCAAGCTGCTGTTGGCCAAGGGCGCGGAGATCAACTGGGCCTCTCCGGAAGACGGCACCGCTCTGCTGATTGCCAGCGCGGGTGGCTACGAAGAGTTGGCGGTTTATCTGCTGGATCGTGGAGCCGATCCCAACATGATGGACGGCAGCGGCATCGCTCCGCTGCACTATGCGCTGCGCGACGGCATCAAAGTCCTGCATGGCATGCCCATCACCAACGCCAAGCGTGTCTGCCAGGGCGGAGCCGGCGGTCGCTGCGTTTCACTGGAGGCGGCCGCGGCCGCCCCGAACTCGGCGCAGCTCTCCGATAATCAAAGCTCGACCTCGAACATCTATGAGCGCAACAAGCGTGATCGTGACGCCATCCTGACCGGCTCGAACATGGGCAATCTGATGCGCTCGCTGCTGGCACATGGAGCCGATCCGAACATTCAGTTGAAGACACCTCCTTCCCGCCTGCGCCTGCGCCGCAAGCCCACGGTGAACCTCACCGGAGCAACGCCGTTTCTGCTGGCCGCCGCCGCCGGCGATATCGTGGCAATGCGCACGCTGGTGGAAGGCAAAGCGAAGCCCGCCATCGGCACCGTGATTGATGCCAAGGAGTTCAACAAACCGGGCTTCGGCGATGACAATCAAATTCAAGGCAACGCCACTCCGCTGATGGTTGCGGTCGGCATCGGCCGTCAGGACGATCTTGGCAAGGAAGAGGAAGTCAAGGCGCTGGAAGCCGCCAAGATTCTGCTGGGGCTGGGAGCGGACGTGAACGCCATTACCGAGACCGGCTGGACCGCTATCCATGCCGCGTCGTTCCTGGGTTCCAATAACCTGATCGAATTTTTGGTCGAGAAGGGCGCCAACATCAACGCCAAAACCGGCTGCGGCCAGACCGCCCTTACTCTCGCCGAAGCCACCATGGCGCGCGGCCTGCTGCAGCGCGTGACGCCGCACACGGCGACGGCACAGTTGCTGCGCAAGCTGGGCGCGACTGATAGCTCGTCCACCAAGCCCGCTGGTCGTTGCGTGGAAGGCCGTTTCGGTTTGGACTACGCCACGGTCAACTCCAGCGAGACCAAGGAGCGCACCGAGATCATCGATAAGGTGAGCAAGGAACAGAACAAGGAACAGAAGTAGCTCGTAGCATGATGCAATGCGCAGTGGCCGTCAGTCTGCGGGCTGGCGGCCTTTGTGTTTGTATTTGTGTTTGTATTTGGGGCACCGCCAGTGTGCTATGCGGCACATCGCCTGTCTTCGGCTGTCTTTTCGGGCTGTCTTTTCCTTGCAGCGGGAATCGCGGTGGCGTATATTGGCGTAGATTCACCAATGGCAGTTCCAGCGAAAGGCATTCGCAATGTTCGGCTATGTTTGCACAGTTTGTGGAGTGATCGAGGATGAATGTAAGTGTCCGCGCTTCTGTATCCTTTGCAAGTCGGACATGAATGTTCGCCTGTGCGAGGACGGCTGCTTCTACTGCGGAGATTGCCGGGAAGTCTGCGGTTACTCGGTGGAAGAAAAGTATCGCGTCTAGCGAACGATCCCATCAAGCGGGCTGGAGGCCGTGGCGTAGAGCTTGCGCGGCATGCGACCCGCGAGATAGGCGAGCCGGCCCGCCTCCACGCCGTGGCGCATGGCCAGGGCCATCTTCTCCGGGTCCTGGGCCAGCGCGATTCCCGTATTCATCAGAACCGCTTCCGCGCCCAATTCCATGGCCAGCGCGGCATCGGAGGCGGTGCCCACGCCCGCATCCAGAATGAGCGGCACCGTGGTGATTCTTTCCCGTAAAATTCGGAAGTTGGCGATGTTCTGAATGCCCATTCCCGAGCCGATGGGCGCGCCCAGCGGCATGACCGCGGCGGCTCCGGCGTCTACCAGCCGGCGGGCGGAGATGAGGTCGTCATTGGTGTAGGGCAGTACGACGAAACCTTCCTTGGCCAGGATGCGGGTGGCCTCCACCAACTGAAAATTGTCGGGGAAGAGCGTCGCTTCGTCGCCGATCACTTCCAGCTTCACCCAGTTCGATAGCCCCACTTCGCGCGCCAGCCGCGCCGTGCGCACGGCTTCGTCTGCGGTGTAGCACCCGGCGGTGTTGGGCAGGATGAAATACTTTTTGGTGTCGATGTAATCCAGCAGCGACTCCTGCGAGCGGTCGCTGATGTTCACGCGGCGCACGGCTACCGTAACCATGTCCGAGCCGGAGGCCTCCAGGCATCGCGCCATCTCCTGGAAAGTTTGATACTTTCCCGTGCCGATCAGCAGGCGCGAGCGGAACTCGCGGCCAGCGATGGTCAAAGTGTCTGAGGATGCTGCGGTAGTTTGAGCGGTGGTGGCCATAAAGAAATTCTAGGCCGTGGATGCTGGAAATGCAATGCGCGCACGGCGCGGCTATTTGCCGAAGAGGCGCTTGATGTCCGGCAGGAATTCGCGGAAGACATTCGTTCCCGTATAGATGCCGATGGAGATGCCCGCGGAACGGGCCCCGTCCTGCCAGGCGTCATCGGGATCCGGGTACCATGTCCTCGAGATGAATCCGGAGCCCAGCGCCGCGGCCAACCGTCCCCGGGAGGCGCGCGCCGGCCATTGGGTGTCTTGATCAGAAACGAGTGAAGCAGCGAGTCCGCGAGACGCGGCTGGACTCCTGTCCGTTCCGAAGGCGTGTAGCGTGAGTCTTCGTGCAATACCGCTTCCACGCCCAACTGCAGCGTGTTGCCGATCGCAATGCGTGCCATGCGGGATACCAATCGCTGGCCGTACCCACTGCCGCCCTGTCGCCAGCCTTCCGGTTTATCGCGTGCCTGATCCAGCCCGGCCAGCGCCGCCGCGTTGAATAGCGACTCGATTCCCACCGTGCGTTCCAGATAATCATCCATCCGTTCGGCGGGAGTGAATGAGTATTCATAGCGAGCCGGTGCTGCGGGTGGTGCTGCTTCCTGCGCGCGGGCCTGCATGGGGCTTGCCCATGACAGCGGCAGGAGAAGCATCCAGGAACTGAGAAACGTGTTGCGGAAAATTGGTTTCATGGTTGGCCTAGGTTGAGAAAGTTATACTTTACCAAACAACGCCTTCCTTGTATTCGCCGAAGACATTGCGCAATCCCGAAGAAATTTCTCCGACGGTGGCGTGGGCCTCGACGGCGGCAAGGATGGCGGGCATCAGATTGTCCGCCGTGCGAGCCGTTTGCTCCACGGCCTGAATCGCCTCGGCGGCGCGCTGCGCATTGCGACGGGCGCGCATTTCCCTGAGCCGGGCGATCTGGTTGTCCTCGATCCTCGGGTCAATCTGGAACACGGGAAGGGCTGCTTTGTTGTCAGATTGAAAGCAGTTGACACCCACAACTTGCTGCTCGCCGGAGTCCAAATTGCGTTGCTGGCGGAAGGCGGACTGCTGAATCTTTCGCTGCACAAAACCGCTTTCAATGGCGCGCAGCATGCCTCCCATCTCTGCAATTTGCTGGAGCAGTTCGCTGGCCCGCAACGCGATTTCGTTGGTCAGTGATTCGATGAAGTAGGAGCCGGCCAGCGGGTCCACGGCGCTGATGACGTTGCTCTCGGCGGCGATTACCTGCTGCGTGCGCAACGCGAGACGGGCCGCGGATTCGGTGGGCAGTCCGAGCGCCTCGTCCTGCGCATTGGTGTGCAGCGACTGCGTGCCGCCGAGCACCGCCGCAAGCGCTTGCAGGGTGGTCCGCACCACATTCATTTCGGGCTGCTGCGCGGTCAGCGTGGAGCCTGCAGTCTGGGTATGAAAACGCAACATCTGCGAACGTGGGTTGGCGGAGCCAAACTGGTCGCGCACGATATGTGCCCAGAGCCGCCGCGCGGCGCGGAACTTGGCGATTTCCTCGAAGAAATCGTTGTGGCAGTTGAAGAAAAATGAGACGCGCGGCGCGATGGAGTCAATATCCAGGCCGGCCGTGCGCGCCGCGTCCAGATATGCGATGGCGTTGGCCAGCGTGAAAGCCAATTCCTCGACGGCGGTGGAACCTGCCTCGCGGATGTGATAGCCGCTGACCGAAATTACGTTCCAGGCCGGGACTTCCCGAGCGGCCCATGCGAACAGGTCCGTGGTCAGGCGCAGAGAGGGAGCGGGTGGATAAATGTGCGTGCCACGGGCGATGTACTCTTTCAGGATGTCATTCTGCACGGTTCCCGTCAGGCGGTGCGGGTCCCTGCCTTGCTTGCGGGCCACGGCCACATAGAGCGCCAGCAGGATGCCAGCCGTGGAGTTGATGGTCATCGAAGTGGAGATGGTGTCGAGCGGAATCCCGTCGAACAGCGTCTCCATGTCCGGCAGTCCGCAGATGGCGACACCGACGCGCCCAACTTCACCGACGGCGAGCGGATGATCGGAGTCGAGTCCCATCTGCGTGGGGAGATCGAAGGCGACGGAGAGCGCGGACTGGCCCTGACTGAGCAGGTATCGGTAGCGCCGGTTCGATTCCGCCGCCGTGCCGAAGCCGGCGTATTGCCGCTGCGTCCAGACGCGACCGCGATACATGTCGGGGTAGATGCCGCGCGTAAACGGGAACGCGCCGGGTTCACCCAATTGAGCGCGCGCATCGAAATCGCGAAGATCATTCTGAGTGTAAGCGGACTTCACGGGAATCTGCGAGGCGGTTTGAAACGGCGCTGGCTTCTTTGTGGGTGGGTTGGACATCGCTGGGTATTTGGGCTAGGACGTTGGGCTTGTTTATTGTATCCGCCGGGACTTAAAAAATGAATAGAGACCGAAGAGTGCCATGGCCGCCGTGAAGACTCCGGCGGCCACGAGCTTCCACAGTCCACCGCCGGGCTGGTAGGCGCGCCACTCCTTTAGCAGGGAGAATGCGCCCAGCACGGCGAAGCAAATGAAAATGAAGCCGGTGACTTCCAGCCAGAGTCGATGCAGAATTCTGAGGCTCTGGCGCAGCCAATTCCAAAAGAAACCGCCCGATGGTGCGCTCATGCTAGGTTCATATTCCACAAAATAAAATTGCCAACTACCGTATCCTGTATCTTCATCGAGTTGCGAATCAGCCCGCCGTATTCATGGTAAGCCAATATCACGATATTGCCAACCGTGGCGATGAGTCGTGGCGAGTGTCCCGCGGGCGGGGCAACATGTGGGTGTTGACCAATTTGAGGATGGTCCCGGAAAGAGGATGCTGGAGGCCGGAATCGCGGTATATTTGTAGCGGACCGTCATTGGGAATCAGATTGCAATTTCATGGCCGTGTAGATTGAGCATGCTGGATTTTATCAAGAACATCTTTAAGGGCAAACCGGGAGAGGCGAAAGCCCCAGCGCCCAGGCGAGAGGAGCAGCGTCCCGCGGGGGCCGCGCCCGCCAATAAGCCTTCCAGAATTCTTGTCGAAACCGAAGAGCCCGTTTTCCGCATTGGCCAGACAGTGCGAGCTCCGGGCCTCGGCGATTTTACGGTTCATGATATAAAAGGCGGCAAGGGCAAGAGCGGCATGGGCGTGGTGTACATCGTTCTGGATGTCAGCTCCATGACGCCCTACGCCGTGAAGACGTTTCAAAAGTGGGTGCTGGGCACGCCGGACCTGATCCAGCGATTCCTGCGCGAAGCGGAGACCTGGATTCGCCTGGAGCAGCATCACAACATTGTCAGAGCTTATTACGTAACCACCATCAACGATCAACCGCACATCTTCCTTGAGTACGTTGCGGGATCCGACCTGCGCAAGAAAATTTCAGCGGGGCCGATGCCGATCCGCGATATTTTGCGTTACTCGATACAGTTTTGCCGCGGCATGGCCCACGCCGCGAAGAAGGTTCCGGGGCTGGTGCATCGCGATGTCAAACCGGAAAACTGTATGTTCACTCCGGACGATATTCTCAAGGTAACGGACTTCGGTCTGGTGAAAGTGCTGGCGCAGGCGGACATTTTGCCTGCGGTGGGCGCAACAGGCGCGGAAGAAATCGGCGATGAATTGGCATCCCAGGTTTTCCGCACGCGCGTCGGGGAGATGGGCGTGGGAACCATGCCCTACATGGCCCCGGAGCAGTTCACCGACTTCGCCAATGTCACCGTAACCGCGGATGTCTACTCCTTCGGCGTCATGCTCTACGAAATGCTCACTGGCAAACGGCCCTTCAAGGCGCGCAAGCCGGAGGATTTTTACTATCAGCATTTGAAGGTTACGCCTCTTGATCCACTTACCATGCGCAATGATGTGGGAGTAGAGCTATCCATTATCACCATGCGTTGCATGGCCAAGAAGTCCGATCAACGCTACCAAAACTTTGATGCCCTGGAAAAAGATCTCGCCGCGCTTCTGAAAAAGCAGTTTAAGGAATCGCTGCCACTGGCCGCCAAGGAAGAGCTGGACGCGTGGGAAATCGTCAATAAAGGCGCCGCGCTGAGCAATCTGGATCGTGACAAAGAAGCGCTAGAATATTTCGATAAGGCCTTGAAGTTGCTGCCGACATTTGACGCCGCCTGGCTCAATAAGGGCGTGGTGCTGGCAAAAAGGAAAAAGTACGACGAGGCCATCGCGTGCTATGCCAAGGCCGTCGAATACAATCCCAACTCGGCTGACGCCTGGTATAACACCGGCTATGCCAACCAGCACAAAGGGGAACTCGAGACATCACTGGAAGCCTATGACCGCGCCATCACCTTGAATCCGCTGTTTGAAGCGGCCTGGCTCAACAAGGGCGTGATCCTGCGGCGGCTGAAGCGCGAGCAGGAAGCCCTCGATAGTTACGATCGCGTGATTGCCATCAATGCTGGATCGGCCGTGGCATGGTACAACAAGGGCTTCGCCTTGAGCCAGCTAGGCCGTGTGCGCGAGGCGCTGGAGTGCTATGAGAAAGCGCTGGCAATCAATCCGCAATTCCTGGAGGTCTGGTTGAATCGTGGCGTCGCATTGCGGAAATCGAATCGTCTGATCGAGGCCCTCGTTTGCTATGACAAGGCCCTTGCCATCCACGGTCGCCATCCCGAAGCGTGGTACAACAAAGGCCTGGTTCTGCTGAAACTGGGAAAGAAGCGGGAATCGCAGGAAGCATTTCAGAAAGCCGCCGCGCTGGACCCCAAGATCGCTGAACAACTCAAGCAGCAGGGCCTGTACAGCTAGTAGTTTGCTCCTCAAATTTCACTGCTAAGATTGCTCAGTGCCTGGCCGGAAATCTTATACGCATCCCATTCTGTATTGTGCTCCGCTCCCAAAGCGGTATAGAAATTGATCGCTCGCCTGTTCCAACTGAGCACGGACAACGCCATGCCAGTACATCCGCGGGACACGGCAATTCCGGCCAAGTACTTCATTAGGATTTCACCGTACCCGTTTCCGCGATGGGCTTCACGGACCAGAATGTCTTCGATGTACAAGCCGGGCGCGGCGGCGAATGTGGAGAAGGTGTGATAATAAACCGCATACGCCACGGGCTCGTCTCCCAGCCATTCGATCACCGCCTCGGCAAAAGGCGTCGGGCCGAATAGGGCCGCGCGTATTCTTTCCGGCGTTGCGGTTACGCGATGAGCCATCCTCTCGAAATCTGCCAACTCGCCGATAAGGGATAGCAGGATGGGGATTTCACCCGGGTCCAGCGGGCGAACCAGGACTGGTTCACGGGGAGTCGTATTGCCGGACTGTTCTGCCATATATCATCTCCATAAAAGTTTTTCAAAAAGCGGTCAGATCGGTAAGGAGGCGCGAGCGCAATCTTGCTTTCGTCCTTGGGGACGGTTAGTATGAATTTTCCTGCGCGCCCGTAGCTCAGTTGGATAGAGCGACTGACTTCGAATCAGTAGGTCGGGTGTTCGACTCACCCCGGGCGCACCATTTTCTCCTATGCCACAGCCTGACTTTCGTCCAGGACACCCTGATACTTAAACGATACTTAAACGATACTCAAACGACGCTCGCGCCTGACTCAAGCCACACCGTAAGGATATCAAGCAATGAGCCCTCTTCCCGAATCCAGCGACCTCAAACGGCCTGAAAAAAACAACGCTCCGGAGTGGAAGCTCACGCGCGTGGGCCTGGACGCACTGAGCATCCGGCAGGACTTCCTCGAGAATCTTTTCTTCATTCAGGGCAGCTTTCCCGGCATGGCCACCAAAAACGATTACTATCAGGCGCTGGCCATCACCGTTCGTGACCGCCTGTTGCAGCGCTGGACCGAGACCGTGCAGACCTATTTGCGCGACAAGGTGCGCACGGTGAGCTATCTCTCGGCGGAGTATCTCCCCGGGCCGCGCTTGGCGGCATCCATGCTGAATCTGGGCATGGCCGAGGAGACGCGCGCCGCGCTGGCTCCGCTCGGCCTCAATCTGGATGAGCTGATCGAGGAAGAAGACGAGCCGGGACTCGGTAACGGTGGGCTGGGTCGCCTCGCCGCCTGCTTTCTTGATTCGCTGGCGACCCTCAAAATACCCGCGGTCGGCTACGGCATTCGCTACGAGTTCGGCATCTTCGATCAACTGATCAAAGACGGCTGGCAGTTGGAGACGGCCGACACCTGGCTACGCTACGGCAACCCTTGGGAGATTCGCCGGCCGCATATTGCTTACGAAGTCTCGCTGGGTGGCCGTACCGAGCACCATCAAGATGATCACGGACGCAACTCTGTGCGCTGGGCAGCTCACGAGGTGATTCGCGGCGTGGCCTATGACACGCCCGTGATGGGCTACGGTGTGAACAACTCGAACCTCCTGCGATTGTGGAGCGCAGAAACTCCCGAGTCGTTTGACTTCAATGCCTTCAACGCGGGCGACTACGTGGGCGCCGTGCTACGCAGCATCCGCGCGGGAACCGTCAGCAAGGTTCTCTATCCCAGTGATGATTCCGATACGGGGAAGCGCCTGCGGCTCATCCAGCAGCACTTCTTTGTCTCCTGCTCGCTGCAGGATATGATCCGGCTGTATCTGCAAGCGGGGCGTCCGCTGGATCGCTTTCACGAGCGTTTCGCCATT